>JBIODT010000009.1:0-25475 GCA_044445305.1 Legionellales bacterium
ACATCATTATGATGATTTTTAGCTGCATAATGTAAAAGATTTTCACTGTCAATATCTCTATGATCTAATGTGATGGCACTTTGAGATGCTCTTTCAACAAGTAATTTTACCATGGAGAGTTCCGCATGTTCTGCAGCATACAACAAAGGGGTGGTACCTCGATTATCACGTGAATCGATTTTTGCTCCATGATCTAAATATAAAGTAGCCAGATTAATCAATGGATGTGATCTAAATGCAGAGGAAACTGCCCCGAACAAAGGTGTCCGACCCCATACGTCTTTTGCATTCACATCTGCTTTAAAAGAAAGTAATTTTTGAGCAATTCGATAATGTTGTTCATTACCACTGTTACCAGCAGCCCATGAAAGTAATGACTTATCCTCATTATCCTTTGCATTAACAGAAAAATAATGGTCAATGAAAAGAGCCACTAATTTTTCATTACCATCTATTACAGCATACTGAAATACTTTATCACCACGCTCACGAGAACCTGCTTTTATAAGCTCCTCGACAACATCGTTATTCTTTTTAGATGCAGCACAATAAGCCCCATATAAAGGCCCGCCAAGATCTAAATTGGCTTTATGGTGAATTAAAACTTTAACAGTATCCAATCCAATCTTGTCAATATTCCACAGCAAAGGGGTACTGCTGCGGTCACTACAATCTCTAAGTACGTTAACATTTGCACCCAGAGTAAGCAATAACTCAGCCATTGCTGCCTGATCATTCTCGCAAGCTGTATGTAGTAAAGTTGAATGACCGTCATACTTGGTATTTAATAAATGCGGGTTTTTTTGAATGAAGCTGCGCATACCCTCTAAATTATTTTCTCTGAATAAGTTATAGGCTTCATCTCTTACATTTTCAACTCTACTTTGCATATAAAAACCTTACTGATTAAATTAGTATAAAATTATACCATAAAACTCAAGTGAAGCACACTATATTTGTAAATTGTTCTAATCTGATTAATGGTTTTTCGTAATTGATTTACTCCAGGCCTACGTCCCGCGAGCAAGCGGTGAGAGGTAGGCCTGGAGTGAGCAGTTACGATTTTTCATACATTTCATAAAACTTTATCTAAAGTCTAATAATTAAGGTTGACATCATCCCAAAACCCCTGCAAAATACACGGCGTATTGAAGGAATAAGCACTACGAAATTGCTCATGGATGTATTGAGAATCTACAAACTTTAGGGGTGTCGCCAAGCGGTAAGGCACAGGGTTTTGATCCCTGCATACCTAGGTTCGAATCCTAGCACCCCTGCCATATTCTTGTTGATTCAAGTAAACAGACAGCAGAAGATCTCCGAGAAGGATGCGTGCTTCGTATCGCTCAAATAATAATAATTTCTTTTTGGCTGTCTTCTGCTATGTGTTTAAGTTAAATGATTAACTCATATCTAAGGCTTTCTACACATGTCCACAATGATGATTTTTACCGGAAATGCTAATCCAGAATTAGCGCTTAAAATTTCTTCTCATTTACAAATACCTATAGGTCAAGCAACGGTCGGCATGTTCAGCGACGGTGAAACCATGATTGAAATTTTAGAAAACGTCCGTGGTATGGATGTGTTTGTACTTCAATCCACCTGCGCGCCATCCAACAACAACCTGATGGAACTTCTGACCATGGCCGATGCTTTAAGACGCTCGTCTGCTGCCAGGATCACCGCAGTCGTGCCTTATTTTGGTTACGCACGCCAAGATCGACGTGTGCGCTCAGCACGTGTACCTATTACCGCAAAAGTGGTTGCCGACATGATGGCCTCCGTAGGGATCTGTCGCGTGCTTACAGTTGATTTACATGCCGATCAAATTCAAGGCTTTTTCTACATGCCCGTTGACAACGTGTATTCAACACCCATACTCCTTGACGACATAGCAAAACAAAATTTAGACAACATCATGGTGGTTTCACCCGATGTTGGCGGTGTGGTAAGAGCAAGAGCTATGGCCAAAAGACTAAATGATGCTGAATTATCCATCATAGACAAACGACGCAGTGGACCTAATAAATCCGAAGTCATGCACATTATTGGTGAACCTGTCGGCAAAAACTGCATTATCGTTGATGACATTGTCGACACTGCAGGGACCCTCTGCTCAGCTGCCCATGAATTAAAGAAAAGTGGTGCCATCAGCGTCAAAGCGTACATCACCCACCCGGTATTATCCGGCCCGGCAATCCATAACATCATGCATTCCGGCCTCGATGAAGTTGTGGTAACAGATACCATACCCTTGTCTGAAGAAGCGCAAAATTGTGGAAAAATTCGTGTGGTCAGTCTGGCGGACATGCTTGCACAAGCAATCAAACGTGTGAATGTGGAAGAATCTGTTAGCTCCATGTTTGAGGATTAGGAGCTTCAGACACCATCCTTATCATTGTTTGATACTGGGACTTTTTTGTTGTGGCTCAGGCAATAACTTGGTTGCTTTAGATTCCAAGAGGGTGCGTTGGTCAGCACTATAACCAAAAAACCCTCTAACTTGAACCAACAATCCAGCAGCGCCTGCCTGCGTGACGTGGGCGAGCGCGCCCCGAGCAATTAATAATTTTTTTACTGATTCATCACTTGCCATGTCCAAGGGCGTTTCTCCCCTTGAATTGATTAAATTAATTCTCGCCCCATACGTGATAAGCAGGTTAATTATTTCTAAGTCCACCTTGCCCTTAGCACCAGACGCTGCATAATGCATGGCGGTATTATGTAATGGGCAATCACAGCTGGTATCGGGAGAACAGCGTAGATTTTTTAACGCATAAAGAACTGCTTCGCTGTTCTGTTGTTTCACGGCCTCTGTGAGCAAGGTATTTTCACCAGCATCATGTCCATCTGGATGCGCTCCCCCTTTATCAATTAGCATGATTGCTGTTTTATAGTCTTTAGCAAAAACCGCCTGTATTAATTGATTGGTTTTTGCATAATAGACACTGCGAGGTGGCTGCTGCTTTATTGCGTCTTTAACTAAGGTTGGCGCCTTTTTTGTATAGGTTGCAAAATAACGTTTAGTGGTGTCATGGGCTTGTTTTTTACGTAAGGCGCAAATAAATAGGTCTCGTGCTTGCAATACCTCACTGGCAGCCTCCGTTGAGCCACCCTTATCAGGATGCACCAGAAGTATTTTGTCACGTACTGCTTGGCTAATGATCGCCTCAGTAACTGCTGCGTCAGGAGTCAAACCTAATATGGTATAAAATTTGCTATCAACATCAAGTCGCTGTGCTTGAGGGCTTGCCTCGACACCATTAGCATTGGTTGTTGCTTTTAAACGTTGTTCATCCGCAAATGTTGCTGTTACCTCTTCGTTTTGTTCACTTAATCGTCTGATGTTATTTTCATGTAGCGCATTTTGTGCTGCCAGTTTGAAATGTGATACCAAACCGCTTGAAACCGAGGAAAAAATGACAATCAAAACTCTTGCGGGAATAGAAACATGCGGGGGGAGCATTAGCGAGAAGAATGTGGCTAACGCAGCTGTAGTCGTTATTACTTTGACATCCGATGTAGGCGCAGGACCATGAACAGTCTCATCTTGAGCTGAAATTGCAGAAAGTACGCGTATGGGACAATTGGGATACTGTATAATATAAACCGGCAGCATGTTGCTCTTGATATCAATGCTGGCATTAATAGCGAGCGATCTGATGCTGACATGATCGCAATAACGGTGCCGTTCTATGTCTTTTTCTGCCCTCGAAGATTCCGCATTATAAACCCGTCCATTTGCTTTATCGCGCACATAGGCATCCCTTTTTTCAAATCCATCAATCATAACATCGTCTGCTATCTTCTCGGCTTGAAAATTCTGAAGTTTGTCTGCAAGAGGATGACGCTCCAGCGCAGCTTCAATGGGTTTGTCGTGGTAAGTACTTCCTGCGTAAAGTGACATACCATAAGAGCCTTCCTGTGAGTAATAACAGGCACCTAATTGACCAGAAGTGGAATACCAATCAGTAACCACATGCGATGTTGTCTTGCCTTCAGAATCAGTCGTATAGACTCTCCTGTCTATGCCATATTCACCTTTGTAATAAGTAGATGCAATAGAGGCATTAATGCCACAAATGGGTACTAAAACCTTTTTTAAGGGCTGATTTTCTTCGGTTGAGATAATCATCTGTGAGGTATTTGTTTTTATCGGTGCAAAGAATCGTTTGGCATCGGCTGCATGAATCCGATCCGCAGCTTCTTGCCGTGTAAAGGCATGTGGTACATATTTTAAATTAGGTACTTGTGAGTGCGTCCATCGAGCGGTAGATAAAATTTTATAGGCAGTCATCGGGGCTTTTTTATTCATAAGAATAGGTATTGTTATCTTACTTAACATGTCATCCTCGGTTTTTTTTGCTATCAAATCACATTAGTTACATGTTTATTGACTACAATGGATTAATTGTGCGCATAATACCATCAAATTATAATGAGGCACAAGGGCTGCGTTGTAGATTCAGAGTTTTTTTTAGGGGTACAGGTTTGATGCTAAAACAGGAGGTTTAAGCTGCATGCGTTTTTTTGCATGCAGCTTAGTCTGAAAATTATCTATTAGCCAATGACATTCCTTCCAACACAGTTAATGCGGTATAAAGCTGGTAGTCGTCGTGAATTAAATCACTTGATTGAACAGCAGCATTCTTAGCCGCAGCTTTTTCTTGCTTGTTTTTATTAATTAAATGACCACTCAGATCAGCTTCACTATAACCCATGTCATCTTTTTTGTTAGTGCCTTTAGGGACATCGACCTCTTCGACAACGATGTCAGGAATAATCCCTTTGGCTTGAATGGATACCCCTGATGGCGTGTAGTAGAGCGCGGTAGTCAATTTAATCCCAGTTTTATCATCTAAAGGCAAGACTGTTTGTACAGAGCCTTTACCAAAGCTCTTAGTACCGAGAATGATGGCACGTTTGTTGTCTTTTAATGCGCCAGCTACAATTTCTGAGGCAGACGCTGACCCACTGTTGATAAGAACTACCATGGGCGCATGATGTAATACATCATTGTTTTGTGCGTAGGCTGTGAACTTGGATCCGGGCAAACGACCTTCAGTGTAGACTATCATTTCTTGTTTTCCGGATTTGTCGTTACTGAGAAAGGCATCTGAAACCTGAATTGCTGAATCAAGCAGTCCGCCAGGATTGTTTCTCAGATCCAATACCAGACCCTTTAATTTGCCATTAGAGGATTGTTGCTTTAATTGATCAATGGCTTGCAGCATGTCTTTACCAGTTAATGCCTGGAATTGTGTTAATCGAATATAACCATAGCCATCACTTAGTAATTTACTTTTAACGCTTTTGATCATGATGACTTCACGAACCAAATCAAAGGTCAGTGGTTTGCTCGCACCTTTGCGCAATACTGTTAATTTAATAGTGCTGCCTGCTTTCCCTCGCATTAAATTAACAGCATCTTTAAGAGACAGACCTTGGACTGATTCATTACCCAATTTAATAATGTAATCACCGGATTTAATACCGGCCTTGTATGCGGGCGTGTCAACCAGAGGGGTTATGACTTTTATGACTTCATCTTCCATAGTGACTTCTATACCCAAGCCACCAAATTCGCCACTGGTGGATGTTTGTAGCTCTTTAAACTCTTCCTCATCCAGGTAGCTTGAGTGAGGATCTAAACCTGCCAACATACCGCGAATGGCATTATCAAACAGCTCTTTATCATCGGTTGGTTTAACATAGTATTTTTTTATTTCACCGATGGCATTTGAAAACCGTTGTACGTCTTCTAATGGAATGCGTTTGTTGCTTGAATTGTCACTGCTTGTTGCTTCAGCTGCAAATACAGTCAGCGGTAACAGTAAAGTTACTATGTAAACTAATGACATAGTCCTTGGTATTATTTTTGTAAGCACCATTGCTGTCTCCTTGGTAACGATCTTAAATCAACTTTCTCCTATCCCTGGTTATTGAAATGCAATTAGAGTGCCAATCTGGGTGTTGCGGGTAATATTTATTTTAAAGACAGCCAGCCTCGTGGTGAAATTGCTTTTCCTTTTAATCTTATCTCAAAGTATAGGCCATTTTGTCTGATTCCGCCGCTATGACCTACGCTGGCAATTTGTTCGTTTTGCAGTACACGCTGCCCTTTACGTTTGAAAAGTGATTGATTGTGTGCGTATAAAGTCATAAACCCTTGGCCATGATCAATAATAAGCAGCAGGCCATAACCTTTCAACCAGTCACTAAATAGTACTTTTCCAGCAGAGACAGCGGTGACGACTGTCCCTTCATCGGCAAAAAATGTCAGACCTTGATTCATTGCTCGTATGGCGTTGGGTTTGCTATGAACTGGCAGCGGCAGTTTTTTACGCATTTGTGTGAAGGGTCTGCTGGATTGAACGACACTTTGTTGTGATAATACTTTTAATAAACGTGCCAATCGGTCCTTGTCTTTTTGAAAGTCCTTTAAAGTATGTTGTTTGTTTTCAATGTCACTATTAATAGATTGAATCAATGTGGAGTGGTAACGTTTGCTTGCTATAAGTTGTTCTTGATTTTGAGTCAGCTGGACTTTAAGTCGCTGATTGCCAATCAATTTCCCATGAAGTATTTCTTTGTTTTTACTGATGCTTTTTTGAGTTGCATCTATGTCATCTATGAGTTGTTGGCGTGATTTAACCAGGTATTGGTAATAGGTTAAGATGCGGGTTATTTTGTATGGCTCATCTTGGTTTATTAGCCATTTGAGTGGTTGATACGCGCCCATCTGATAGCTGGCGCGAATATGACTTGCCAGTAATTGTTGTTGCGCGCTTAATTGCTGGTTTAAGTTATTGGCTTTTTTTTGTAGTACGGCAATTTTCAGTTCTTTATTGTCTATGGTGCTTTTAATGGTGCGTAGTTTCTGTACGCCTATGCCAATCTGTTTTTCTGTACTTGCTAGCTTGTGGTTTAAGGCACCGTATTGGTCATGAGCAGAGGTTAAGTTTTTCTGTAAGTTACTGATTTTCGAATCAAGTTCGTGCATTTTTGTTTTAGTTTGTGCTACCGAGGATGGTGCTTGTTGCGCAAAAGCACCAATACAAAACAACAGGCCTAAAACATATGGGCTTGTCGATTTATGCCGACAGCAATTATATGGCAACATGGTTTTTTTCTAATAGTGAATGGCCAGTCATATCCGCAGGTGTGGGGATCTCAAGCAGGCTAAGCAACGTTGGTGCGACATCAATTAGGCTGCCATTGGTTTGGGTCACCTGCCAGCCACCACCGACATAAACAAAAGGCACAGGTTCGCAAGTGTGTGCGGTATGCGCTTGCTGGGTCGTGTCGTCAAATAATTTTTCAGCATTGCCATGATCGGCTGTAATTAGTAATTTCCCCCCTTGTTGTGCCAGCGCTTGCCAGGTGCGTTGCATGCACTGGTCTAAACACTCTATGGCGGCAACAGTTGCAGTTAAATTACCACTATGGCCCACCATATCTGCATTGGCAAAATTACAAATAATGACATCATAGGCTTGACTTTTTATGGCATCAATTAGCGCATTTGTTAATTCTGGGGCACTCATTTCGGGTTGTAAGTCATAAGTAGCGACTTGGGGTGATGGAATAAGAACTCTTTGTTCATTGGCAAAGACGCTCTCATTACCACCATTGAAAAAAAACGTAACATGGGCGTATTTTTCTGTTTCGGCAATACGAAGTTGCGTCAATCCATGAGCGGATAGAACCTCTCCCAGCGTGTTATTGAGCGGGGTAGGAGGGAATAATGGGGTGGTTGCCAGCTTTTTATCATATTGGGTCATGGTGACAAAATGGGATAATTTAGGCAGCCAGGTTCGATTAAAGCCATCAAAGGCAGGATCAACAAACGCAGCGGTTAATTGTCTGGCTCTGTCTGCTCGAAAATTAAAGTACAATACCGCATCGCCATCTTCTATGGCTTTACCCTTACCAATTAAAGTCGGGGGAATGAATTCATCTGACAGACTCTGTTGGTAGTAGTGCTTGATAGCTGTTTCAGCATCAACAAAATGGTTTTCACTTTGAGCTTGGGTTAATAAATTATAGACGGGTTTTACGCGCTCCCAACGGTGGTCTCTGTCCATGGCATAATAACGCCCGCTAATTGAATTTATTGTTGCCACGGGATGGATTTTTAGTTCATCCTTTAATCGTTTTAAACTGTCTAATGCGCTTTGTGGCGGGGTGTCACGGCCATCAAGAAACAAATGCAGGTGTACGGAATTGAATTTTTTCTTGTCAAAAAGCGCGAGCAGAGCAAATAAATGCTGCTCATGACTGTGAATACCGCCTGCTGAGAGTAGCCCCATGATATGTAGTGATTTTTTTGTTTGTTGTACGTCATCTATCATCTGTGAGCAGATGGGATTGTGGGCGAAGTCACCTGATGTTATTGCAGCATTAATTTTAGTAAAATCTTGTTGAATAACCCTGCCAGAACCTATATGCATGTGTCCTACTTCAGAGTTACCCATTTGCCCGTCTGGTAACCCGACGGGCAGACCCGATGCTTGAAGCAAGGTATGCGGGCAGGTACGCCACCATTCATCCCATTGTGGCGTGCGGGCTTTAGCAATGGCATTATAATGCTGGTTTTTATTATAACCCCATCCATCAAGAATCATGAGTACCAGTGGCGTTTTTAGTGGCATGGAGTGCTCCTTATATAAGTTATACTGCGCGTGGGTATGAAAAAATCCTCATGATTTTTTTTTATGCATATCCCTTCAAAGCAGTTGTCCAAAGTCCAATAAAGAAGGTAGACTATCAACCATTTTAAATGGCAGGAAGAGTTGTTTTGGATTATAACATACCTAAACATGTAGCTATAGTTATGGATGGTAATGGTCGATGGGCTGTCGACCAAGGTATGGCGCGCATAGAAGGGCATAAAGCCGGTGTTGCGCCCGTTAAAAAAATGATTGAATGTTGTCTGCAAAAAAAAATAGCTTGTCTCAGCTTGTTTGCATTCAGTTCCGAGAATTGGTCGCGGCCGGTTGAGGAAGTTAATTTTCTGATGGAATTGCTTCTAGGTGCTTTAAAGAAGGAATTGGCCGAGCTTAATCAGCATGGTATACGAATGCGGTTTACGGGTGACAGAACGCCCTTATCTGCCTTGTTGCAACAACAAATGCAAGAGGCTGAGGTATTGACCCAAAATAACCAGCAATTGATATTAAATATAGTTATTAATTATGGTGGGAAATGGGATCTGTTGATGGCCGCAAAAAAAATGACGCAAGCGGTGCTCAATGGTGATTTGGCCCTTGATGATTTAAATGAGTCGAATTTTTCGGCATTTTTGGATACTGGCGATTTACCTGATCCCGATTTGTTTATTCGTACCAGCGGTGAGCTGCGAATCAGTAATTTTTATCTGTGGCAACTGGCTTATACCGAACTGTATTTCACTGAAGTCCATTGGCCTGATTTTGATGAACAGCAGTTTGAGTTGGCTTTAGCGGCCTTTCATAAACGAAAAAGACGGTTTGGCAATATTGCTAGGGTCTAGCTTGAGCCAAAATAGGGAGTTATTATGTTTATACAGCGCTTAATTACTTTGTTAATTCTAATACCTTTAGTGGTGTTGGGTATTTTTTATGCCAATCATGGGTTGTTATTGGGTGTTGTTGTTTTAATTACTTTGGCTGCTGGCAGCGAATATTGGCAATTAATCCCTATTAGTAATGCGCTAATGAAAGCAGTTTTTATGGTGCTTTTATTGCTGAGCGTATGGGCTTGTGGTTGTTTGTTCTCTTATTGGCAGGCCGTTGGACTGGTGCTCTGGGTGTTTGTCTGTATTGCCGTACTGACCTTTCCCAAGTCTCAAAATTATTGGGGTTACCCCACCGTGGTTGCCGGTGTTTCTTTGCTGCTGTTTCCTTTGTTTGTGCAAAGCCTCATCCATCTCTATTTTTTACCACAGGGCAAAAGCTTGCTGATTTATGTCTTGTGTTTGATTTGGGCTGCTGATGTTGGTGCTTATGTAGCTGGTAAGCTATGGGGTAAACACAAATTAATTCCGGAAGTCAGTCCTGGAAAGTCATGGGAAGGGGGCTTGGGCGGATTCCTGTTGGCAATGACAGTCGCGGCAGCAGGTTATATGTATTATACTCCGCATTTCGTATTCATTTGGTTTGTTTTGGCTGTCACTACGGTACTTATTTCAATATTTGGTGATTTGTTCATCAGCATATTAAAACGACGTTGTCATGTAAAAGACACAGGTTCTGTTATTCCGGGGCATGGTGGTATTTTAGATCGCTTGGACAGTTTGATTGCGGCCTTACCGGTCTTTTATTTTGGATACAGTTTTTTTTAAACGCCAACATTTGGGATGATCACATGATTTCAACCATACTGTATTTTTTATTGGCTTTATTGTTGCTCGTAACGGTTCATGAATATGGACACTTTCAAGTAGCACGTTGGTGTGGTGTGAAAGTCTTGCGTTTTTCCTTTGGTTTTGGACCGATTCTGGCCCGTTGGCATGATAAAAAAGGCACTGAGTATGCCTGGTCTCTGTTTCCTCTTGGTGGCTATGTCAAAATGCTGGATGAATCGGAAGACGAGGTCGCCACGCATGAAAAACATCTGGCCTTTAATAATCAATCGGTGTGGGTGCGAATTGCCATTGTTTTAGCGGGTCCTTTATTTAATTTTATTTTTGCCTTTGTGGCTTTATGGCTGGTTTTGGTCATTGGCATGCAGTCCTTGGCACCTATGATTGATTCCGTGCAAGCAAACAGCATTGCAGCTAAGGCTGGACTTAAAGCAAAACAAGAAATCATCGGCTTTAATGGTTTGAAAATAAACAGCTGGCATGACTTTCAGTACGCCATGATGCCGCTTATTGGTTCAGACAAAACAGTGACCTTAACCGTGAAGTCTTTGGTTGATGGCCAGCAAAGCAACTTGTCTCTGCCTCTATCAACCTGGAAACTGGATGATAAAAAACCTGATCCACTTAAAAGCCTGGGGATAGAGCCCTTTATTCCAGCTATTCCCCCAGTAGTTGGGGCGGTGGTGCCTGACTCGCCGGCGGCAAAAGCGGGCTTGCAGATTGGGGACAAGCTATTAAGCGTTAATGGTCTGCTGTTTGACGATTGGTTGTTTTTTGTTGATTACGTCAAGGCCCATCCTAAGACGCAAATGATTTTGAACATAAATAGAAACGGTAGCGTGCAGCGCATGGCGCTTCTTTCTGGTAGCCAAAATAATGCAAATAAAGTCGAAGGATTTATAGGGATACGTTCACAAAAAGTAGATTGGCCTCAGAATTGGTTGCGCTTGGAGCGAGAAGGTCCTATCCCTGCGGTTGGTAAGGCTCTATTACAAACATGGCAGCTTTCAAAAACCACGGTTGTCCTCATGGGCAGGCTTGCAATGGGTAAACTCGGTTTAAAAAACATCAGTGGCCCTGTAGGTATTGCTCAAGAAGCAGGGGAATCTGGACGAAGCGGTCTTGTATCCTATTTGTTTTTTTTAGCATTAATAAGTATTAGTTTGGGTGTATTAAATTTATTACCAATTCCTATGCTAGATGGCGGGCATTTGCTGTATTATGTGCTGGAAATAATAAGGCGTAAGCCTGTGTCTGAGGGCACCAAAGCAATAGGTGTGTATTGTGGCTTACTGTTATTGGCTATATTGATGTGTGTCGCGATGACAAATGACCTATCAAGATTAATAGGCGGTTGATAAACTTGACAGCGGCCTTGGCTTCCTATAAAACGAACTCAATTTTTAGTGTGACTGAATCGCTCTTTAATTCAGAAATGCCCGTAGTACTGGACGTATAATAATAATGAAAAAAATCAGTAAAAAATTAGTCTTAGGTGTTTGTTATTCCACTCTGTTAGCATGGTCTACGCAAACGATGGCAGATGGTAATTTTGTTGTTCGTGGTATCAAGATAACCGGTTTACAACGAGTATCTACGGGAACGGTATTAAATTATATTCCTGTTCAAGTTGGCGAAAAAATCAGCCCTGGCTCGACAGCCCAAATCATCCGCACCCTTTATGATACTGGATTTTTTCAGTCAGTTTCATTGGAGCGACAAGGCAACACCTTGATTGTTAATGTAGTAGAAAGAGCAACCATTGGTACTATTAATATCACTGGGAATAAAGAAATCCCTGCTGATAAAATGAAGTCCTTTCTTAAAGAAATGGGTCTGGTGAAAGGGCGCGTGTTTCAAAAATCTTCTTTGGAGCGCTTGGAGAAAGAGCTAAAGCAAGCTTATTCCGGTAGAGGAAAATACAACTCGCGTATTGAAACGGAAGTGACGCCACTTGCTGATAATAGAGTGGCCATTAATATTGCTGTTTCCGAAGGGCGTGTGTCACGTATTAAAGAAATAAAAATAATAGGCAATCATGATTTTTCACGCAGTGAATTGATGCCTGAATTTGCCTTAACAACCAGCACTGTGTTTACCTACTTTACAAAAAAAGACCAATATTCAAAAGCGGGCATGGATGCGTCTTTAGAGGCTTTACGATCGTTTTATCTGGACCGGGGTTATTTAAAATTTACTGTGGTCTCCTCTCAAGTGTTGTTGTCCCCAGACAGGAAAGATGTTTTCATCAATATTCATATTGAAGAAGGGCCGCAATACCGTTTTTCAGGTTATTCGGTAGCGGGCAATCCCATATTATCCAAAGACGAAATGAAACCTTTGGTGCAAGTTAAAAAAGGTGACGTCTTTTCTCGTAAAAAAATCACCGAAACAGTCTCCTCTATTGGCTTGGCTTTAGGTGATGTCGGTTATGGTTTTCCGGCGATTAATGCTGAACCTCGAATAGATGAAACCAACAAAACAGTGTTCATTACTTTCATGGTTGAGCCAGGTCGTCATGTGTATGTACGTCGCATTAAATTTCATGGCAATACCAAGACAGGTGATTATGTCTTACGAAATATAATTCGTCAGGAAGAGGGTGGTTTGTTGTCGTTACACAATATTAAAGAATCAGAGCGACAATTGCGACTTTTAGGTTATTTAAAAAACATTGATGTTAAGACCACCCCGGTGTCAGGCGCAAACAATCAGGTAGATCTTGATGTTCAGGTAGAGGAAGCGCCCTCAGCCGAGGCAAGTGCGTCTGTTGGCTATGGTACTAACGGCTATCAATTTAACACCTCGATAAATCAACACAACTTTATGGGTACTGGTCAGTCCATGGGTGCTGCTTTTAATGCGAGTAAATGGGGTCAAGATTATTCTTTGAATTATTTTAATCCCTACTATACAGACACAGGTGTTGGACGTGGATTTAGCTTGTATTACTCTAGAATAGATCCGAAAAATCTGAACGTCTCAACCTACAGCTCCAATCGATATGGTGGTGATGTCAATTATAACTTCCCCTTAGGCGAAGCCAGTGGTTTCCAGCTTGGTTATGGTTATCAAGATGTGAATATTAAATCAGTTGGTTTTGTGATACCCATCCAAAATTTTGTTGCAATACATGGGACTCATTTTCAGGAGGTCAGGCTAACATCAGGCTGGAGTAGAAATACTTATGATCAAATGCCTTATCCTAATCGAGGCTTTAATCAACAAGCCATTGCTTTTGTTGCGTTGCCCGCTACCGCACAATCTTTGACTTATTATAAGAGCTCTTATCAGGCGCATGTGTATTATCCTCTTTGGCGCGGTTGGATTCTTTCCGTATTAGGCAATGTTGGCTATGGTAATTCTTTCAATAATAGTGGCTTGCCCTTTTTTGAAAACTATTATGCGGGTGGTACTGCGCAACCTGGACAAGTTCGTGGTTATGACAGTTATTCTTTAGGTCCACAAGATAATATGCACAATGCCATGGGTGCCAACTTTTTAGCCAATGGCAGTGCTGGACTGATACTGCCTTATCCATTAAGCCGCGACAGCATCAGAACCACAATATTTACCGATGCGGGTAACGTATTTTCTAATGGAACCCCTGCTGCGTTACGTGGATCACCTGCTGGTCCCCTGCGGTATTCAGCGGGTGTTTCATTAGAGTGGCGCTCTCCTTTTGGACCATTGGCCTTTAGTGTGGCAAAAGCACTGAATCCGCAACCTACAGACCAAACCCAATTTTTTCAGTTTGCACTGTCTTCTGGATTTTAATAGAAAGGGATGGAATTGCATGCAATTTTGTCCCTTGCAAAAATTCAAAAACTCACGTTGTATATATCGCAACCGATTAAGAATTATGCTAGCATCACTGTTTTATAAATGAGGAGATAATCATGAAGCGATTGAGTACGGTTTTGGCTGCATTATTTTTTGGTCTATTGGGTACAGCCGTTTTTGCTGATGCAGTAAAAATAGGCGTGGTTGATTTACAAAAAATCATGCAAACTTCAAGTCAAATGAAAGACATTCAACAAAAATTGGAAACAGAGTTTAAACCCAGACGTGATAAGTTAGTGGCTATGGAAACAACTTTAAAAAGTGATATGGAAAAATTCAAGCGCGATGCTGCCGTTTTAAGCGCCACGCAAAAGAAAGAATTGGAAAAGAAAATAGTTGCATCACAACAACAATTTGAACGTGATGGGCAGCAATATCAGCAAGAATTAAGTACTGCTCATAATGAGGCAATGGAAGGTTTATACTCTAAAGTACGCTCTGCAATCAGTACTATTGCTTCAAGTGATAAATACGAGCTGATCATACAAAAAGACGCTGCACCTTATAGTTCGGATACTCTGGATGTAACTGACAAAGTAATTAAGGCAATTAAATAGTTGCTGGTTTTAGCTGAGATGGCGTGTTGTATGGAAATAACAATCACGCCATTTTTGATTCATCGCCATCATGCGCTTATCTCCTATTCTAATTAATTCAACGTATTATGCTGATACTAAAAATTTATGACCCACGCTTACGTCCCGCGGTGAGCAGTTGCCATGCATGAGGTTTTTTTATGCATCTTTAGTTTAAAGTTCTAATTGAAGCTTTGTGTATTATAAAAAAAAGATGGTAAACTGTATGAATTAATACTTGACTGAGAAACAGCGTATGAATGAAATTATAGACATCAATAAAATTTTCAGTTTGTTACCCCACCGGTACCCCTTTATTTTGGTTGATAGGGTGTTGGATTATGAAAAATTTAATTTTTTGACAGCGATTAAAAATGTTACTATTAATGAACCGTTTTTTACAGGTCATTTCCCTGGTAATCCCATTATGCCTGGCGTTTTAATGATTGAAGCTTTGGCTCAGGCAAGTGCTATTTTATCCAGTTTGTCCCGAGAACCTAAAGAAGGTTATGAGGTTTTGTATTTTTTTGCAGGCATTGATAATGCAAAATTCAAACAGATAGTGACCCCAGGCGATCAATTGCGTTTGGAAGTAAAATTAACAGGACGAAAAAGAGATTTTTGGCGCGTGCATGGCGAGGCTTACGTAGGTGATAAATTAGCCTGTACCGCAGACTTATTGAGTGCAGCAAAGGATATTAAAAAGTGATAGATGAAAGAGCGATGATTCACCCTTCTGCAAAACTAGCCAGTGGCGTGTCAGTTGGCCCAGGAACGGTTATAGGTGCAGATGTTGAAATTGGTGAGAATACTTGGATTGGCCCATATGTTGTTATTGAGGGACCTACAACTATAGGTAAAAACAATAAAATTTTTCAATTTGCCTCAGTAGGTGATGAGCCGCAAGACACTACCTATCAGGGTGAGCCCACACGACTGGAAATAGGCGATGACAATGTGATACGCGAGTATTGCATGATAAGTCGGGGAACTGTCAAAGGTGGTGGTGTCACCCGCATAGGCAACAGTAACTTTTTGATGGCTTATTCTCATATAGGCCATGACTGTATCGTTGGCAATCAGAATATTATGGTTAATTATTCCGCATTGTCTGGTCATGTCGTGGTTGATGATTATGCCATTATTGGGCCTTATGCCGCCGTTCATCAATTTTGTCATGTTGGTGCTTATGCATTTATTGCGCGGGCCACTTACGTCACCAAAGATGTGTTGCCTTATGTGATGATTGCCGGTCATGAAACCAATGCTTGTGGCATTAACACCGTTGGCTTGAGGCGACGGGGGTTTTCTTCTTCAGCCATCGATTGTCTGCGTCGTGCTTATAAAGTGATTTTTCGTAAGGGATTGACTGTGCAACAAGCTGTTTCTGAGCTTGAACTCATGCAGTCTGAGTGCCCTGAAGTGATTCCCATGATTGATGCTCTAAATCAATCAACTCGTGGAATTGTGAGATAAGGAGTACTCATTTATGTTAGACAATCAATTGTTGCGCGATGATCCACAATTTGTTGCATTACAACTGCAGCAGCGTGGATTCAAATTTGATGTTTCAGCCTTTGTAGTTTTAGAGGAAAGGCGTAAGGCGCTCCAGATAGCAACCCAAGCCTTGCAAAATGAACGGAATTCACGCTCAAAAGCCATTGGCGAAGCTAAATCTCGCGGTGAAAATATAGAGACCATGCGTGATGAAGTAAACCGTATTGGCATGAATTTAGAGGCAAATAAGCTTGAGTTAGAAGATGTCTTGCGACAAATAGAACTCATTACTTTCAGCCTGCCTAATATAGCACATCAATCAGTCCCTGTTGGCAAAGATGAAAGGGATAATGAAGAAGTGAGGCGTTGGGGGACACCTAAGGCTTTTGATTTCCAGGTGAAACCGCATGATGAGCTCGGTGAAGCTTTAGAGCAAATGGATTTCGCAATGGCCACGAAGATCACCGGCAGTCGTTTTGTGGTTATGAAAGGCCAATTGGCTCGATTACATCGTGCATTGATTCAGTTTATGCTGGACACCCACACGCAGCAGCATCATTACCAAGAGATTTACGTTCCCTATATTGTTAATTCAGACAGCTTGTTTGGCACGGCACAATTACCTAAATTTGAAGAGGATTTATTTAAATTAACAGGTGATCAAGGTTACTATTTAACATCCACAGCAGAAATCCCGGTAACCAATACGGTACGTGATACCATTTTGGCAGCAGACACCTTACCCATTCGCTATGCCTGTCATTCTCCTTGTTTTCGCAGTGAGGCAGGTTCTTATGGTAGAGACACTAAGGGCATGATAAGACAGCATCAATTTGAAAAAGTAGAGTTGGTTTGGATTACCAAACCTGAAGACTCTTACGCTGCATTAGAACAGCTAACCGGCCATGCAGAAGCGATTTTACAACAATTAGAGCTTCCTTATAGGGTGTTAACTTTGTGCACTGGTGATATGGGTGCAAGCTCAGCTAAAACCTACGATCTGGAAGTGTGGCTTCCCAGTCAAAATACGTATAGAGAAATTTCTTCTTGTTCTAACATGGAAGCATTTCAAGCACGCCGCATGAAAGCCCGCTACAGAAATGCAGACACACGTGAGATAGAGCTGGTTCATACTTTAAATGGCTCTGGATTAGCCGTTGGCAGAACTTTAGTGGCTATTATGGAAAACTATCAAGATAAAGATGGATCTATCCATATTCCAAATGTATTACAGCCTTACTTAGGGGGCATGAATATTATTAAGCTGAAGAATCAGTCTTAATAAGTTCGCTTGACTGCAAAAGCAGCCAGCTCTTCCAATGCACTTTTATATGCGGAATCGGGTAATTCAATTAAGCAGTTCAGGGCACAATCAACTTCCTGATCTGCCATTTTTTTGGTGAACTCAATGGCTTTTGTCTCTTCTATGGCTATCAGTATTTCGGGTAAATAATCCAAAATCCCCTGTTGCAGGCTGTCTTTTATTTGTTGTTGTTGTTTGGGTGTGCCATGTTGCAATGCATGAATAAGTGGAAGAGTTGCTTTGCCGTCGGCTAAATCGTCCCCAATATTTTTACCCAAAGTTTTTGCATCAGAACAATAATCGAAGGCATCATCAATGAGCTGAAAGGCATTACCTAAATGCAAACCATAGGCGTAGAGACTTTTTTGCAGGTGAAGATTGGTGCCGCCAAGATGAGCACCTATGCAAGCAGCTGAGGCAAATAAAAGGGCTGTTTTAGCACGAATGACCTCGAAGTAATCATTAAAGGTTAGCGTATACTTATGACGATTGCTCAATTGCTTTATTTCGCCACAAGTCATTTCCAGGTTGGTATCCACCATCAGTTTCAGTATTTCAGAATTGCCTACATCCACTATCAGTTGCAATGATTGTGTGAGTAGGTAATCGCCAACTAAAATACTGGCTTTACTACCCCATATGGTATTCGCTGTTTGGCGACCGCGTCTTAAAGTTGATTCATCTACTACATCATCATGTAATAGGGTGGCGGTATGTAAAAATTCCATCATGGCAGCAAGTGAAATGTGGGCGTCACCACCTGTATAGCCACAGGCCTTGCTTGCCAAGAGAACCAGCAATGGACGAAGTCGTTTGCCACCACTTTGTATTATGTGGTTGGATAACTCATCAATTAAACCAGCTTGAGGTTTAATTTTATTCAGTATCAGGGTATTAACCGCTTCAAAATCACTACTTACTAAAGCGCGTATGCGGTCAATAGTCATTACATATCCCCTACGATTTAATCGACATATGCTAATTTGGGTTAGGGCAATTGTCAAGTTGGCTGTTGTGGATCTTAAAGCTATACATTAAAGCGGAAATGCATCACATCCCCATCACAGACTATATACTCTTTGCCTTCCAGTCGTAATTTACCCGCTTCCTTCGCGCCTTGCTCGCCACGACAAGTAATAAAGGCTTCATAGGCTATCACTTCAGCACGGATAAATCCTTTTTCAAAATCGGTATGAATGACACCCGCTGCTTGGGGGGCCGTAGCGCCTTTTTGAATGGTCCAGGCTCTGACTTCTTTGACGCCAGCAGTAAAGTAGGTTTGTAATCCTAATAACTCATAACCAGCCCTAATCACTCTATTTAAACCAGGTTCACTTAAACCCAAGTCAGCCATAAATTCTTGACGATCAGCCTCATCTAATTCAACCAGTTCTGATTCGGTTGCTGCAGACAGGGCAACGATGCTGGCTTGTTCTTTGGCTGCAAGTTCTTGGACTTTAGTCAGAAGAGGGTTGTTTTCATAGCCATCATCGTTGACGTTGGCTATATACAACACGGGTTTTGCCGTAAGTAAAAACAGGCGTTTGCTAATTTGTTGCTCTTCTGCCGTGAGGCCCAGTGTGCGTACTGGATGGCCTGCGTCGAGATGGAGTTTAATTTTTTCTAAGGTTTTCATTTCAAAAACAGCGTCTTTATTGCCGCTGCGGCTGTTTTTGCCAGCTTTCAGCATGGCTTTTTCCATAGTGTCCATGTCTGCTAAGGCAAGCTCAGTATTAATCACGTCTATATCATTTAACGGATCAACGCGACCTTCAACATGAATGACATCTGTATTTTCAAAGCAACGCACTACGTGAGCGATTGCATCTGTTTCACGGATGGTGCCTAAAAACTTATTGCCCAATCCTTCACCACTTGATGCGCCCTTTACCAAACCTGCAATGTCAACAAATTGCATGGTAGCAGGCAAAATTTGCTGAGGCTTGACTATGGCGCTCAAAGCATCAAGCCGTAGATCAGGAACAGTGACTATACCAACATTGGGTTCAATGGTACAAAAAGGGTAGTTGGCTGCTTCAATGCCCGCTTTAGTCAGTGCGTTAAATAAGGTCGATTTACCTACATTAGGCAAGCCTACGATGCCACATTTAAATCCCATGAGTAGTCTCCTAAGTGTTCAGTTGGTTCATTGCCTTGGCAAGGTCGCCAGACAATACCAGTGGTATTATTGCCATGCCTCTATCGATAGCAGCGTAAATTTCTTGTCGGTCCTGTATGGAAGGTTTACTTAGGACGTATTGATGTACTAAGTCTCTATGGCCAGGATGACCAATTCCCAGGCGCAGTCGATGAAATTCTGCCGATCCCAATTGGGCTGTTATGTCTCTTAAACCGTTGTGACCGCCATGGCCTCCACCCGTTTTAAGTTTTATGCGTCCGACGGCTAAATCCAATTCATCGTGAACAACCAAAATTTCTTCAGGTTGGATGCGATAAAACTGACTGATGGCTCTGGTCGGTTGTCCGCTGTGATTCATAAATGTAGTTGGTAATGCCATTTTGCACAAATTATTATTGATGTCTAATTCAGCCAACTCAGCCTGCATTTTTTTGTCTAATTTGAAGTGGCTGTTATGCTGCTGCGCTAACATGGTGGTAAACCACCCACCAGCATTATGTCGCGTGTGTTCGTAGCCAGATCCTGGATTACGTAAGCCAATGATGAGTTTAATAGCCATAAGAGAGAGATACTGTATCCGAATTTGATTGAGACAAGAGTACTGGCCTAGCATATTAGGGGTAACAGCGCTGTTAACAAGCCCTGTTATCCCTAATATGCGTCTTTTTAGCCAGTTCTATATTTTAAGTAATGATTTAAATTAAATCTTTACTCGGCTGCTTCTTCAGAATCAGTTGTAGGCACAGCTCCGGCTGGAACTGCTGCTGTTTCTTCTTCTTCAGTAGCGTTTATTTTAGGTGCATGAATGCTTACGACCGGAGCATCATGACTTCCGTCAGCAACATCAGCTGTAAGATGTACATTTTTAGGCAGTTTCAGGTGAGACAAGTGAACCACCTCATTCATACCAACATCGGTCATATCAACTTCTATGAATTCAGGTAGGTTTTTTGCTGCACAGCGAATTTCGACTTGGGTCATGGTGTGGTTGATCAAGCCGCCTGCTTTCACGCCTTTAGACTGCTGTTCATTGGTAAAATGCAGCGGTACTAATTTGGTTAAAATGTCTTTTGCAGAGACTCTTTGTAAATCCATGTGCATGACAAGAGGCTTATAAGGGTGGCGTTGTAATGCTTTTAAAATAACATGCTCTACTTTACCATCTATAGTAATATCAAAAACGCTGGAATAAATACTTTCAGTTTCCAGGGCTTTAACTACTTTGTTATGTAAAAAATGAATAGAAACTGGTGCTTTATCGCCGCCATAAACAACAGCGGGAACTTTATTTTCAAGACGACGTAGGCGGCGGCTCGCACCCTTCCCCATATCCGTTCGTGCTTGGGCTACTAAAAGAACAGTTGACATTATAAACTCCAAAAATTTAAGGATCCCTTCTATATTTGATCCGCGACCAGTTCAAATACCTGAATTATGATGAAATAAATCAGGAAAGGGTGACAAAGTATACAATATTTTAAAATGAACTTGAAGTCATAGCGATAATTTAATAGAATGTCTCACTTTGTTGAAATTGTGTTAGCCAATCAGGCGAGCTGGAGAAAAGTTATGTATGCTGTTATAAAGACTGGCGGTAAGCAATATACCGTAAAAGAAGGTGATGTACTAAAGATTGAATTACTGCCTGAAGATGCTGGCAAGGAAATACAATTTCAGGACGTACTGATGTTGGCTGATGGTGATAACATCATTTGTGGTACACCATTTATTGCTAATGCTGTAGTTAAAGCTGATGTGATGGATCATGGCCGTCATAAGAAAATTAAAATTATTAAATTCCGTCGTCGTAAGCATCATATGAAACAAATGGGGCACAGACAATATTACACGCAAATTAAAATTACTGCGATAAGCAAGTAAGTAAGAGGGGATAGCAATGGCTCATAAGAAGGCAGGTGGTAGTACCCGTAACGGCCGCGACTCGAACCCCAAGTTTCTTGGTGTAAAGCGTTTTGGTGGCCAATTTGTTAATGCTGGTGAAATTATTGTAAGACAACGAGGCACGCGTTTTCATCCGGGCGTTGGAGTGGGTTGCGGTCGTGATCACACTTTATTTGCTTTGGTTGAAGGTCTTGTTAAATTTGTGGTTAAAGGCGAAAAGAATCGCAAGTATGTAACGATTGTTGCAGAAGAAAAAGTTGAAGCTGCAAGCTGATACGGTTTTTCCAATTGATTAATTGGGTTTTAACCCAATTAATTGGTGTGGTTTGATATTCTTGTTGGGCTCAGACACTGTAACAAAATATTCAAGTTTTTTTATTACAGTCCTCTGAAGGCCAACTCACCAAAACCCCGAAATCGGGGTTTTTTTTTGTTTTGAGGTATGTCATGAGATTCGTTGATGAAGCAATTATTAAGATTGATGCCGGTAATGGTGGTAATGGTTGCTTGAGTTTTCGGCGTGAAAAATTCATACCTCGAGGTGGACCTGATGGTGGTGATGGCGGTGATGGCGGCAGTATTTATTTTGAAGCCAGTATTGGTTTAAATACACTGGTAGATTTCCGTTATATACGTCATTACAAAGCAGAAAATGGCCAGCAAGGCATGGGTGCGAACTGTACTGGAAAAAAAGGTGAGGATTTAATTATTAAAGTACCAGTGGGTACTATGGTCTATGACATAGACAGCGGTGAATTACTCGGCGATATCAATAAGCCTGGTGAGTTGGTGTTGATTGCACAAGGTGGCTTTCATGGATTGGGAAACACGCGTTATAAAAGCAGTGTTAACCGCGCTCCGCGACAGACCAGTGAAGGCAGCTCAGGTGAGTCAAGACATTTACGCCTGGAGCTTCGTGTTTTGGCAGATGTTGGCTTACTGGGACTGCCAAATGCAGGAAAATCCACGCTGATTCGTGCTGTTTCCAGTTCAAAGGCAAAAGTTGCTGATTACCCATTTACAACACTGCATCCTGGTTTGGGTGTGGTCAGTGTCTCCTTGCATAAAAGTTTTGTTATGGCTGATATTCCCGGTCTCATTGAAGGTGCTGCAACGGGTGCTGGACTTGGTCATCGGTTTTTAAAGCATCTGTCTCGTACTTGTGTGCTGTTGCATGTTATTGATATTGCCCCTTTAGATGGCAGTGATCCTGTTGTCACAGCAAAGGCGATTATTAATGAATTGGCCTTATACAGTCCAGAGCTTCTGAATAAACCACGCTGGTTGGTTTTGAATAAAACAGACATGATACTAGATGAAGACAGCCGTCAAGAGCAAATTCAGGCCATAGTAAGCGGCCTGGAGTGGAAGGATAAGGTGTTTGCTATTGCTGCGATAAATGGGCAAGGAACGCAACAACTTTGCTATTCATTGATGCAATTGATTGATGAGATGAAAGAGGCGGAAGCTTAACCATTCTGCCGCATATGGTACAACCGACGGGCTGCGATAAGGGAGCTCATGTGTCTCACCACCTTCTTGATTTTGATTGCTGTAGTGGATGGTGACTTGTGTGCTGCCTGTTGCAGGTTGTTGTGACCAATATTCATCTAGACCGCTCAGATGAAAATGCAATTTTGTCTTTTGCAGATTGTGAAAATATAATAAATGTTGGATCCCTGGTTTAACTAATAGTGATTGTAACAGCCCTCCTGTTGCCTCATCGATGATGGTTATTGGCTGATTGATGCTTAATATAAGATCATGTAATGTATCAGACGCTTTTTTGTCAATGGAGGAGATACTATGTGGTGCTAGAATAGGGTCCACAATTGTTTTGACCGTTTCAATCAGCTCATTGTTACAGCGCACTTTAAACTCAATATAAGGCGCTTCCAACCTATATCCCGTTTGACAGTTTGTCTGTGCCAGAGCATCTTCTAGAATTTGTGCTATTTCACTTTCAGCCAAACCAAAAATACGCCACCTTAGTAAGGTTTTTTGGCAATGTGTTGTTTGTTGGAGTAATGGCAGCACGTACTTATTAAACATGGGCAGGCATTCGCGTGGTGGGCCGGGTAATAAAATAAATGTTTTATTATTCCATTGATGACAGCAACCTACAGCTGAGCCATTAGGATTTGGCAACAGCGTTGCTTGCGCTGGAAACAGGCATTGCTGCAAGTTACCTTGATTGATTGTAACTTGTGCCGCGTGTAGCAGGTTTTGAATATGGGCCAAAGCTTCAGGATTTTGAACCAGTGTTTCACCAGTAAACTGTGCTAAAGCAAAGCGAGTAAGATCATCAGTAGTTGGCCCAAGTCCACCTATCAGTATGATGATGTCATGTTGTTTTGTTAAAAACTGCAAGCAGGTTACGATTTCCGACTCTTTATCATTGCAAGTAAGATGCAACCCCAATGGCAGTCCTTCGGAGTTAAGCGCATGTGCAATTTCATGACCATTGGTATTCAGTGTATCACCGTGAACTATCTCATCGCCTGTAGCTAAAATAGCTATGGTCATTTTTTTTGTCCTGTGTGTGTCAACTGTTTAAATTATACTGCGCGCAGTATGGAAGAAAGTGACATCAAAATGTGTCAAGAATTTTATTTGTATTTTTCCGGCAATGCAACTAGGGCCTGTTGACATTTTGCTTGTCCTTAGGTGACTATGAAGGCATATGGTCTGTTTGAGGAAAAATGATGGAATTTTCTAGTAATTATGTCGCACATGTTCCTGATGCTCAGGGTTTAGTTGCTTATTCAGCAGAAGAACACCGTATTTGGACTACTTTATTTGAACGACAAATGAAGTTATTGTCTGGCAGGGCTTGCGATGAGTTTTTATCTGGATTGCAAACTTTGGAAATTAATGCTCAGGCTATTCCGCAGCTGCCTGAGATCAGTAAACGATTACAGGCGATAACGGGTTGGCAAGTTGTTCCGGTTGCGGCATTAATCTCAGCACGTGAATTTTTTGAATTATTGGCACAAAAAAAATTCCCGGCAGCGACGTTTATTCGCTCTCAAGAAGAATTGAACTACGTGCAGGAACCTGATATTTTCCATGAGCTTTTTGGTCATTGCCCTATGTTAACTGATAAGGTTTATGCTGATTTTATTCATGACTTCGCGTGCAAAGTATTAACCTTCCCAGAATCCGATTGGCCATTATTACAGCGTATGTTCTGGTTTACTGTTGAATTTGGTTTGATTAAAACAGCCAAAGGTTTAAGAGCTTATGGTGGTGGCATTCTCTCTTCAATCACTGAGACTGTTTATAGTGTTGAAAGTGACATTCCGGTACGAATTCTTTTTGAACCCATAGCAGTATTTCGCATGCCTTACCGCATTGATATGCTGCAATTTGTCTATTTTGTAATAGACGGGTATCAAGATTTGTATGATTTGGTATCATCTGACATTAATAAATTCTTGGTTAGAGCTCGAGAGCTGGGTGAGTTTCCACCCTATTTTCATGTTGATCCCAATAATCCAAGCATACACATCAGTGCATGTTGATTAGGGCCTGTCGTCAATTCTACTATAATGGTGCTAACTCGTTGATTTTCTGTGCTCGAAAATCAACGAGTTAGCACCATTATAGCGAATTGACGACAGGCCTTAGTAAGGCAGAAGAAAATAGACCTTCTTGAATTCAGGGCTTGGGGGGCAATTTTGGGAAATGGAAGGTCTAATGGTTCTACCATTATTCCTGGCGAAGTCCCTTCTCCCGCCAGCGGGAGAAGGGCCTTCGCCAGGAATAATGGTAGAACGATTAGACCTTCCATTTCCCAAAATGGTCACCCCTGGGACCGTATGAAGTGAGCTGGGTACAAGAACAGCCAACCGCGCAGTATATGAA
>JBIODT010000010.1:0-25138 GCA_044445305.1 Legionellales bacterium
TAATAGTTATAGTAATGTTAGTATTAGACTTTAAACCACACCCGCTACAGCATCGGCGATATCACGATGGCTGTCCAAAGCTATCAAAGGAATAGACCTATGATGCTGAACTTATTTCGCGATCAGCCGCAACCTTTTTACATGCTTTTTATGTTGGAATTATGGGAGCGCTTTGGTTTTTATACAGTCCAGGGCATTCTAACGCTTTATTTTATTCGCTACTTAGGTTTTAGTGATATTGATTCATACTATATTTTTGGTGCTTTTTCAGCACTGGTATATGGGTTGGTCGTCATAGGAGGTTACCTTGGGGACCGAGTCCTGGGTACTAAACGCACCATTGTTCTAGGGCTTGTCGTCTTGTCCGCGGGCTATTTTTTTTTGGCGCTTACCGATAAAAATCATGTTTTTCTTGCTTTAGGCCTTATTTGTGTGGGTAATGGTTTGTTTAAAGCGAACCCATCTAATTTGTTGTCCAAATGCTATGAAGTCAATGATCCTCGTTTAGAAGGTGGCTTTACCCTTTATTACATGGCAATTAATCTCGGCAGTACGGTCGCTCTATTTTTGGGGCCGGCTATTTCCAGTCATTATGGCTATTCCTATGCCTATATGATCAGTGGCATTGGTTTAACACTAGGTTTGGCCACCTACTGGTTCCATCGTCAATCAGTACAGCATATTAATACCGACGCGGATAAGCGTTCCATTGGTGTTTGGCAATGGGTTGTCATTTTATTGGGTATTTATAGTTTTACGGAGTTTTCTGCTTATTTACTACAACATGTGCTGCTTGCACAACATTTATTGTTCTGTATCACCATGATAGTACTGCTCTTCTATGTTTATTTAATGAGAAAGGAAAACAGAGCATCAATGATGCGTATGTTAGTGGCTTTTGCACTCATGATAGAGGCATTAATATTCTTTGTTTTATACCAACAAATGCCGACTTCACTCAATTTATTTGCAGTAAATAATGTGTTGCCTCAGCTGCTGGGTTTCACCATTGATGCACAAAGCTTCCAGGCGCTTAATCCCATCTGGATAGTGCTGATGAGTCCGGTATTGGCTCATGGTTACAGTGTGTTACATAAAAAAGGCATTGTATTTGCCATACCTTATAAATTCGCTTTGGGCATGACCTTGTGCGCTTTTAGTTTTTTAATGCTTTACTTCGCGCGCTTTTTTTATACGGGTAATGGCATGGTTTCTTCTTGGTGGTTGATTTTCAGCTATTTATTGCAAAGCCTGGGGGAGTTGTTGGTTTCTGCATTAGGGGTCGCTATGGTGGCAGCATTAGTCCCTGCATCCATTGCAGGCTTCGTGATGGGCATGTGGTTTCTTACCTCTGCCGTAGCCGGATTCATCGGGGCAAGAGTGGCATCCTATACCGCACTTCCAGAACAGGTGAAACCAGGCATTGAGTCCCTAATGATTTATACTGATGCCTTTGCTTGTATCGGTTTGGTGACCTTGTTGATTGCCATCATGATGTGGCTGGTGTCACCTTGTTTAAGTCGCTATATTGGTACTCATTTCCTAAAGCCAAAATAGCCAAGCAGAATACCAAGAAATAAATCAACAGCAGCAGACAGGTAGGCAGTAGTTGTATTTTGTGTAAATAACGTACTTACACTATTAATGAAATTGGGGCACATCAATAGGCAAATGCCTTTAAATAAGCTCATCCATGCCAGTAGCGTTATAAGCAGACGCCAATTATTTTGCCAAATATTATGGCTCACAACCATTAATACGCCTAAAACAACTGTGAAAAAGCCAGTGACAAACATTAATGGTGCATCATGGATTAACAAATTAACATTATTAAGAAATTGATGCATATTCACCAACATGATACTGCTTACTATGAGCAGATAAATACCAAGCACCTTACTTAAAAATTTAGAAACATCCATGTTTATGAGCTCCATTTGTATATATATACCATCCATGAAAGGTATACCATCCTAAGCCGATGTTTTAGTCTCATTAAGTCGCTTGTCAATCAGGCTTATCTCATCACATAGTGTTTGAGCATGTTGTCTGACCAGGTGGTCGCTCGCACCCTCTACCATAACCCTTAATAAAGGTTCAGTACCTGATGGTCTTAGTAATACTCGACCCTCACCCTTAATGTGTTCTTCTAATTTTTTTACCGCTTGGATTACTTGCGGATTGCTTGCCAATAATCCCGCTTGGTCTGTTTTTAAATTAACTAAGGCTTGTGGTAACAAGGTGATTCCTTGAGTTAACTGTTTCAATGATTTATCTTGCTTTACCATTATCGATAAAACTTGTAAGGCTGCAACTATGCCATCGCCGGTCGTTGTTTTATCCAAACAGACTATATGTCCAGAAGACTCCCCGCCTATCTTCCAATCCCTTTCTCGCAAAGCCTCCAAAACATAGCGGTCACCTACTTTGGAGCGAAGGAAGGGGATGCCCAGAGCTGTAATGGCCATTTCTAAACCATAATTACTCATTAGAGTGCCAACAACACCACCTTGTAATAGGTTTCTTTGATGCCGGTCTTTAGCAATGATGTATATTATTTGATCGCCATCGATTAAATTGCCCTCAGAATCTATCAGCAGTACCCTGTCCCCATCCCCATCTAAACCGATACCAATATCCGCACCAGTTTGTATGACTTTTTGTCTTAGTGCTTCAGGTGCTGTTGAGCCACAGTCTTGATTAATGTTAAATCCATCGGGCTTGTTGCCAATGGCGACAACATGAGCACCTAACTCAGAAAAAACATTCGGTGCCGTATGGTAAGTCGCACCATGGGCACAATCTACGACAATTTTTAAACCGGATAAGCGCGTCATTGATGGAATCGTTGACTTACAAAACTCAATATAACGGCCTGGTGCGTCATTAATTCGAGTCGCTTTGCCCAGTTTTTCTGAAGAAACGGTTTGTAGCGGTTTTTCAAGCTCAGCTTCAATGGCAAGCTCTACACTATCCGGTAATTTACCGCCATCGGCTGAGAAAAACTTAATGCCATTGTCTTGAAATAAATTATGCGACGCACTAATCACTATGCCGGCGCTGGCTCTGAGTGTTTGTGTTAAATAGGCAATAGCCGGTGTTGGCATTGGACCTAGTAAAGCAACATCAACTCCAGCGGCAGACAATCCGGCCTCTAATGCCGATTCAAGCATATAGCCTGACACGCGTGTGTCCTTACCAATGATTACTTTTTTTCGGTGTCCATTAGCCAGAACTCGACCAACAGCCCAGCCCAGTTTTAAAATAAACTCGGGATTAATGCTGGATAAGCCCACCTGACCGCGTATGCCATCAGTACCAAAATATTTACGTTGACTCATCCGTCTCTTCCTCAATTTGTAGTATTGCATCGGTCATTTTTAAAGCTTGATTCGTTTGTTCTACATCATGGGTTCTAATAATATTGACGCCGTGCAGCATGGCATAAACTGCGAGGGCAATGCTTCCCATTAAGCGCTGGTCAATGTTTAGTCCAAGTATATCACCAATGGTACTTTTTCGCGAAACACCTAAAAGAACAGGCAGATTAAACTGCCTGAAAACATTCACTTGCTTCATCAGCTGCAAATTATGCTGTGCCCGTTTTCCAAAACCAAACCCGGGATCTAAAATGAGGTTTGATTTACTAATACCCATACCCTTACAAGCGGCTATCCGCTCCATAAAGAATTGTGTCACTTCAGCAATGACCCCATGCGGATACCGGGGATTTATTTGCATGTTCTGCGGCTCGCCTTGCATGTGCATGAGGCATACAGGCACTGCCAGTTTGGCCGCCATTGCCAGTGCGCCTGCAGATCTTAAGGCATAAACATCATTAATAATATTGGCACCTGCATTGACTGCGGCGTTCATTACTTCCGGCTTGTAGGTATCTATTGAGACTGCTATGTCGGAGCTCTTGCGAAGGTGTTCTATTACTGGGATGACCCTGGCTAACTCTATCTCTAGCGGCACTTTAATTGCACCAGGCTTAGTGGACTCACCACCAATATCAATTAGGTCAGCCCCTTGTTCAATTAAAGTAACAACCTGCGTACAGGCGTTTTTTAAAGATAAGAAACGCCCACCATCAGAAAAAGAATCGGCCGTGACATTTACTATTCCCATAATCAATGGTTTTTCTGCAATGGCTTGTAAAGCAGGCTTGCTTTTAGCTTCCATCCAGCTTAAAAATTGCTCCGGACTCACCTGATACTCTCTAATGGGCGCAAGTTATTACAGGTTCTCAGCCGGTCGTTCTATATGCTCTTTATTTATGGGTGCTTCAACAACGGGTTCCACCTTTTCTAGTGGCTGAAAAACACCCCAATCATCTGGAGGAGTTGGTTCTTTACCAGACATGATCTCTTTGATTTGATTGGCATCAATTGTTTCATATTTAATTAAACTTTCAGCCATTAAATGCAATTTATCTATGTTAGCGGTTAAAATTTCTTGAGCTCTTTTATAATTTCTATCAATAATAATCCGCACTTCTTCATCAATTTGGTGTGCTGTTCCATCAGACATTTCTTTATGTTGGCTCATGGAGCGACCTAAAAATACTTCACCCTCTTCTTCGCCAAAGGTAAGTGGGCCCAAATTAGACAGTCCCCAAGTAGTAACCATTTTACGTGCTATTTCAGTAGAGCGCATGATGTCATTGGATGCACCAGTAGTAACATTCTCGTTGCCAAATATAAGCTCCTCAGCAACCCGGCCACCAAATAAACTGGAGAGCTGGCTTTCCAAACGGCGTTTGCTATGACTGTATCGGTCTTGCTCTGGTAAGAACATGGTGACACCCAATGCACGTCCACGAGGTATAATGGAAACTTTGTATACTGGATCATGTTCTGGTACAGACAAGCCAACGATAGCATGACCGGCTTCATGATAAGCTGTTAATTTCTTTTCATTCTCATCCATGACCATAGAGCGTCTTTCAGTTCCCATCATGATTTTATCTTTGGCTTTTTCTAACTCTTGCATCGAAACTTTACGTTTGTTGGCTCGAGCTGCAAACAAGGCGGCTTCGTTCACAAGGTTGGATAAGTCAGCACCTGAAAAACCAGGTGTTCCGCGTGCAATCGCCATCACTTCTACATTGGTTTCTGCAGGTACTTTTTGTAAATGAACTCTTAATATCTGTTCTCGTCCTCTAATGTCAGGCAAAGGCACAACTACTTGACGATCGAAGCGGCCTGGACGCAACAACGCAGGATCTAAAACATCAGGACGGTTGGTTGCTGCTATCACAATGACGCCTTCACTTCCTTCAAAACCATCCATTTCCACAAGCAGTTGGTTGAGTGTTTGTTCACGCTCATCATGACCACCACCAAGGCCTGCGCCTCGGTGTCGCCCTACAGCGTCAATTTCATCTATAAAAATAATACATGGGGCATGTTTTTTGGCTTGTTCAAACATATCGCGTACCCGCGAGGCGCCTACGCCTACGAACATTTCGACAAAGTCAGAGCCTGAGATGGTAAAGAAAGGTACTTTAGCTTCGCCAGCAACTGCGCGCGCTAATAAGGTTTTACCTGTTCCCGGAGAGCCTACTAACAACACGCCACGCGGTATGCGGCCACCTAAATTTTGAAATTTGGTGGGATCACTTAAAAAATCCACCAGCTCCTTGACCTCTTCTTTGGCTTCATCCACGCCAGCCACATCAGCAAAGGTAACTTTAATTTGATCTTCACCTAACAAACGTGCGCGCGAGCGACCAAAGGACATGGCACCACGGCCACCACCACCTTGCATTTGGCGCATAAAGAAAATCCAGACGCCGATTAATAGGAGCATGGGGAACCAGTTGATGAACAAATGCAAGAGGAAACTTTCTTGTTGTTTTTCTTGTCCGCTAACCTCAACCTTACTCTTGAGCAGTTCACCCAACAAAGCATCATCTTGAATCGGCATATAAGTAACAAAATGTTTGTTGTTTTTTGTTATGCCTTTGATGATTTTGTCATCCTCTATAGTAACTGAGTTGATTGCTCCTTGATCTACATCTTTCAAAAATTGGCTATAGGAAACTTTCTCAGCAACCGAGTTACGAGGGCCAAAGTTACTGAAAACAGAGACTAGAACAATCGCTATAATCAGCCACAAAAACAAATTCTTTACCATGTCGTTCAAAGTATTAACCTCTTAGTTTCTTACCGCTTGGTTGTGAGAACAGTGTACCACTCTAAAACTACTATACATTATAGCCCTTTGCCAGCAAATAGGTTTCTTTTGAGCGAGATCGTGAGGCGGATGGCTTGCGAATCACCACTTTATCAAAAGACAAGCGTGCTTGTTTTAGCAGCTCATCAAAACCAGAGCCATGAAAAATTTTTATCAACATGCTCCCGCCTGGTTTTAACATTTTAAACGCCAAATCAAAAGCCAGCTCAACCAAATACATTGCTCGCGGAATGTCTATAGCTGTACTGCCACTCATATTGGGAGCCATATCTGATAATAGCAAATCAATCCCCTGATCAGGAATTAAATTTATTAATTCTTGTAAAACCGCATCCTCTCGAAAATCACCTTGAATAAAGTGGACATCAGGCAGGTTGTCCATGAGCAAAACATCTAAAGCCACTATGCGCCCTTTACCTTGTAGCTTTTCAGTAACATACTGAGTCCATCCACCGGGTGCTGCCCCAAGATCAACCACGGTCATTCCTGGTTTTAGAAGCGTTTCTCTGTCGTCAATTTCTTTTAGTTTGTATACCGCTCGGCTTCGATAACCTTCGGCATGTGCTTTTTTAACATAAACGTCGTCAAAATGCTCTTGTAACCAACGTTTACTGCTGTTTGTTCGTCGCATAATCTTCAAGTAATAAGCAAATATTCTGTATCATACTTAATTTCGCTACCTATTCACAGCAAAACGTGCAATAATTTGCCATTTTATTCATCAGGAACATTTATAATGGACATATCACTGAAACAATCCCTTAAATCTAAGGCCCATCATTTAAAACCAGTGGTGCTTTTAGGTGCAAAAGGATTAACCGAAGCTGTTGTTGCCGAAACCAACATTGCCTTGCTATCACATGAGTTAATTAAGGTTAAAATTAATGGTGCGGAAAAAGAAGACCGGCTGGTCATTGCAACCGAGCTTAGTCGTCAATTGCATGCAGAGTTAGTTCAATTAATAGGTAGCACGGTCATTCTCTACCGTAAAAATGCAGAAACAAAGTCCGTAAGTATCGAGACCAAGGGCAGCAAGCCTAAAGGCACTAAGTCTAAAGGCATTAAGCCCAAAGCAAGCAAATCAAGAAAAAGTTGACTCAGGATCATGAGCAGGCGTTTGGACAAAACACATGCCGTTTTGTCCAACTGCCTGCTCATGATGTGGCGCTAACAACCGCAGATTGTGAGCGCGCGAGTATAACGTGACAGCAACGACAATATTGGTATAATATACAATATTATCACGATCCTATAATTAAATAGGTGGTTTAAATTACCCTATGATGCCTGATGCTAAAATACATACCTAACGCCTTAACCGTGTTTCGGTTCACATTAATTGTCCCTTTTTTGATATATATATATCATCGTGAGTACAATTACGCATTGTATACCTTCATTTTAGCCGGATTTACTGACGGATTGGATGGTTGGTTGGCGCGTCATTATCATTGGCAAAGTTTTGTAGGATCTATAGTAGATCCCTTGGCTGATAAATTGCTGGTGATTGCGAGCTTTATTTCTTTAGCCCTTATTGGCTCTCTACCCTGGTGGTTGGTAGTGCTGGTAATACTTAAAGACTTTACTCTTTGTATGGGGGTTATAGCCTGGTATGTTTTTATTCAGCGCAAACTTTATTTTGTTGCCACATTTATAAGTAAATTGAATACCACCATGCAACTGGGTTTAGTGACTTTATGCTTAATTGAATTGGGCTATTTTCAATTTAATTCCTATGTTCGCGATACCATGATTTGCTTAACGGCGTTCACAACCGCATTAACTTACATCGACTATGTGTGGACCTGGAGCAGAAAAGCCTGGCCGCAAAAACAACTTTCATAATGAACAAACAGTTAACCTTAGCCATTAAATTGAATGATGAAGCCACTCTAGCTGATTTTAATTGGTCAAACAACCTTCTTATCCAACAACAGTTACAGCGTATGCTCAGCCTGAAAGAACACTGTGTGCTTTATCTGTGGGGGTTAAAGGGCAGCGGTAAGTCGCATTTATTACAAGCATGCTGCCAAGAAATGAATGCAACAAAATCAGCAAGCTATCTGCCGTTAACGCTACTTAAAGAATGGGGGCCACAGACCATTGAAGGGTTGGAGGAGCAGACTTTAATTTGTATTGATGATATAGATGCCATTGGCAATGACAAGGTATGGGAAGAGGCATTATTTCATTTATACAATCGAATTAAAGAGACGGAAAAAAGTCTGCTCATCATTTCAGGCAACCAACCTCCTGCAACGATACCCATTCAGCTGGCAGATTTGCGCTCAAGACTTGCTTGGGGCTTGGTTATTCAAGTGAATGAATTAAGTGATGAAGAAAAAATAAGTACTTTAAAATTACATGCATTAAAGCGTGGCTTTGATTTACCTGATAGTGTTGGTCAATTTTTAATTAACCGTTGTTCTCGTAACATGCATGATTTACACCAATTACTTAATCACCTGGACGATGCATCGTTGGCTGCACAACGAAAAATCACCGTCCCCTTTGTAAAAGCCATTTTGAAAATTTGAATAAGGATCGTTAATGCGACAAAAAACAGTGGTAGGCAATTGGAAAATGAATGGTCAGACACAACAAGTATTGCAGTTGATAAACCAACTGCAACAATCGGTTGACGCTGACAGCATGACTCAAGTTGTTGTGCTCCCGCCTGCCATCTACATGCCTTTAGTAAAGGAATTGCTGGGTGACTCTAAAATAGCGCTGGGTGCGCAAAATGTTTATCCACAGGATTTTGGTGCTTACACCGGCGAGTTGTCTGCACCCATGTTGGCTGATTTTAATTGCCACTATGTCTTGGTCGGGCATTCAGAGCGAAGACAATATTTTAACGAAGATGAAAATTTTGTAGCAGAGAAATTCCACCACGTAAAAGATCATGGTATGATACCCATTCTTTGTGTTGGTGAAACGCTTACTGAGCGCGAAAAAGGACAAACTGAGCAAGTTATTGCACGACAATTGCTTGCGGTAAGAAAAAAAAGTGCAGATTGTTTTAATGCTTGTGTCGTTGCCTATGAGCCTGTTTGGGCTATAGGTACAGGAGTCACAGCAACACCCGCGCAAGCACAAGAAATGCATCAGTTTATAAGAGGTTTGGTTGCGGAAGTAAACAGTAATGATGCTGAACAACTGTCACTTCTTTATGGTGGCAGTGTGAATGAAAATAATGCCAGAGCATTATTTGCCATGCCTGATATTGATGGTGGCTTGGTCGGTGGTGCATCGTTGAATGCGGAACAGTTTTTGGAAATTATAAAATGTACCAGTTAATTTTAATAATTCATGTATTGGTAGCTTTAGTCGTAATCGGCTTGGTTCTGATACAACATGGTAAAGGCGCTGACATTGGCGCAGCTTTTGGTTCTGGAGCCTCCAATACTTTATTTGGTAGCCAAGGAACAGGCGGATTTCTGTTTAAATTAACAGGAGGACTGGCCTTAACCTTTTTTGCCACCAGTTTAATGCTGTCTTATTTGGTATCAACCCAGTATCAAAAATCAGATCAACCCGTCATTCCTCAACAAAGCAGTGTGCCGGTGAATACAACACCTGTGCCTGGTGATAGCAGTGAATAACAAGTTTATGCCGAAGTGGTGGAATTGGTAGACACGCCGTCTTGAGGGGGCGGTGGCGTAAAGCTGTGCCGGTTCGAGTCCGGCCTTCGGCACCATTTACATGAAACAGTAGTTCTATATTTATTATTATCGCGAAGCGATCCAGTACAAGGTGACATGATGCTGTCTCTATATTTGCCTGTTCTCGTTTTTATTATTATCGGGTTGGCTTTAGGTTCTGTGATGCTAACGGCTGGGAATTTATTGTCTAAGCACCTGCCTAATGCCGCAAAAAATGCGCCTTATGAGTGTGGGTTTGGTGCGTTTGAGAGTTCGCATATTCCCTTTGATGTTCGTTTCTATTTGGTTGCGATTTTATTTATTATTTTTGATTTGGAAACTGCATTTTTTTTCCCATGGGCCTTGGCTTTGCGTAAAATTGGCTGGTTTGGTTTTTCTGGAATGATGTTGTTTCTGGGATTATTGGTTATTGGTTTTCTTTACGAGTGGAAGCGGGGCGCCCTAGAGTGGGAGTAAACAGTATTTGCACGGAGCTGCATGCGTCTGTTTGCATGTGGTTTTGTCCAAAGTCTAATTGTTAGGGGCTTGCTATGACGGTTGCAGAATTGCAAACAAATGGTTTTAAAACTACGTCAGTTGATAAATTGTTGGGTTGGGCGCGTAGCGGCTCTATGTGGCCTATGACTTTTGGCTTGGCTTGTTGTGCGGTAGAAATGATGCACGTTGGTGCTGCGCGCTATGATTTGGATCGATTTGGGATTATTTTTCGACCAAGTCCCCGTCAATCGGACGTGATGATAGTTGCCGGTACCTTATGTAACAAAATGGCACCAGCATTACGCAAAGTTTATGATCAAATGGCTGAGCCGCGTTGGGTTATTTCTATGGGTTCTTGTGCTAATGGTGGTGGCTATTACCATTATTCTTATTCTGTCGTTAGAGGCTGTGATCGCATCGTACCAGTAGATGTTTACGTGCCAGGTTGTCCTCCGACAGCTGAGGCGCTTCTTTACGGTATCATTCAATTACAGAACAAAATCAGGCATAAAACTGTATTAGAGGTTTAGTACAGTATTATTCAGGCTCATCAAAGGTGCACATTAGATGACAAAAAACGATTATTTAGTTGAACACCTAAATGGTGATTTAGCAAATTATATAACCGAAGTCATTTCCGCTTATGGTGAAACAACCATTGAGTGTGAGGCTAAGAATTTAATAACAGTCTTGCGGGACTTGCGTGATATTGAGGCGTTTTCTTTCGATCAATTGATAGATCTCTGTGGCGTCGATTATTTACAGTATGGTGAATATGATTGGGAGACTGATTCTGCATCAGAGGGTGGATTTTCCCGTGGTGTTGAGCGCCAGGAAGCTAAAGCCTATGCCATGGACAAACCCCGGTTTGCGGTCGTGTATCACTTATTATCAACTAAAAAAAACCACCGCATCCGTGTGCGCTTGTTCATCGATGAAAAACATTTAATTGTTCCCTCCATTCATCATTTATGGAAAGGTGCCAATTGGTTTGAGCGTGAAGCTTATGATTTGTATGGCATTTTATTTGATGGACATCCAGATTTAAGACGTATTTTAACGGACTATGGATTTATAGGGCATCCATTTCGTAAGGACTTCCCTTTAAGTGGTCATGTAGAAATGCGTTATGATGCAAAACTTCAAAAAGTAATTTATGAACCTGTTGATATAGTACCCAGGGTACTTGTACCCAAGGTTATTCGTAACGATAACCGGTATGTAGGTAATAAGGTGGCTGAATAATGATCGAATTAAAGAACTATACGTTAAATTTTGGCCCTCAACATCCTGCGGCACACGGCGTACTACGCTTGGTACTTGAACTAGAAGGTGAAACCATAGTTCGTGCAGATCCTCATATAGGCTTATTGCATAGAGCTACAGAAAAATTGGTTGAAACAAAGCCTTACATACAAAACATAGGCTACATGGACCGCTTGGATTATGTGTCTATGATGTGTAACGAACATGCTTATGTAAGAGCCATAGAAAAATTCCTGGATATAGAGGCGCCTGTTCGCGCTCAATACATCAGAACGATGTTTGATGAAGTGACGCGCATTCTAAACCACCTATTGTGGTTGGGTGCTATTGCACTGGATATAGGTGCAATGACGGTATTCTTGTATTGTTTTAGAGAGCGAGAAGATTTATTTGATTGCTACGAGGCCGTGTCGGGCGCGCGCATGCACGCGACCTATTATAGACCAGGCGGTGTTGCACGAGATTTACCTGACAGTATGCCCCAATATAAAGAGTCCAGGTGGCACAGTGCTCGAGAAACTGACAAATTAAATGCCAATAGGCAGGGCAGTTTGCTCGACTTTTTATGGGATTTTACTGAGCGCTTCCCTAAATGTGTGGATGAATACGAGACGCTATTGACTGACAATAGAATTTGGAAGCAGCGTACCGTGGATATAGGTGTTATTTCCCCAGAAAATGCACTGCAATGGGGCTTTACTGGACCCATGCTGCGAGGATCGGGTGTCGCTTGGGATCTGAGAAAAAAACAACCTTATGCGGCCTATGATAAGATGGATTTTGACATTCCAGTAGGCAAGACCGGGGATTGTTATGACCGTTACTTAGTGCGGGTTGAGGAATTGAGGCAATCAAATAGGATAGTGCGGCAATGTATAGAATGGCTGCGAACACATCCTGGTCCAGTTAAAGTTGATAACCACAAGGTAACGCCGCCGCGTCGTGTTGAAATGAAGCATGACATGGAAGCGCTGATTCATCATTTCAAACTGTTTACTGAGGGTTTTTGCTTGCCTCGAGGTGAAGTGTATAGTGCCGTAGAAGCACCTAAGGGTGAGTTTGGTATTTATATGGTTTCTGATGGCGCAAACAAACCCTACCGAATGAAAATTCGCGCACCAGGTTTTGCACATTTATCAAGTTTTGATGAAATGGTAAGAGGTCATATGCTTGCAGATGGTGTAGCCATCTTAGCAAGTCAAGATATCGTTTTTGGTGAGATAGATCGATAAACAAGGAATCGACCCGGTTCCTAAAGATGAAGGTTATATAATGTCTGTGAATTCAGCGAAAATACTAAAGCAATTCATGTCGGCCGAGCGCATGCTTGAAATTGATCAATGGGTTGCAAAGTATCCCGCAGATCAAAGGCAATCGGCGGTAATGAGCACGTTACGCATCGTTCAAGAAGAACATGGTCATTTAACGCCCGAATTAATGGATGCTGTGGCTGCTTACTTGGGTATGGCGCCGATTGCGGTCTATGAGGTAGCCAGTTTTTATACCATGTATGAGCACCAATCATTAGGAAAGCATTTGATTAATGTGTGTACTAATATCTCATGCAAATTAAGAAATGCAAATGAAGTAGTAGATTATTTACAACAAAAATTAGCTGTTAAATTGGGTGAAACAACAACTGACGGCCGATTTACCTTAAGAGCAGTTGAATGCTTGGGTGCCTGTGTTAACGCGCCAATGATGCAAGTGGATAAAGATTATCATGAAAATTTAACCACAGAATCCATAGACGCAGTGTTAGAGCGATACCAATAAAATACAGATGGCTTTATCTGCTTTTCTTGGTTGCGTTCATTGAAAGTTTGGATTGACCCAATAAATGACTCAAACTTCCTATTAATTTGAGATCTTGCTTATTTGAATGGGGGCTGCATGAGGCTTTTTTTATGCAGCCCCCGTCCAGAGTTCAAAGGTGGTTGTTATGGTTAAATTAAATCAAGTTTGTTATCGGACAGCTCACTTACCAGAGCCCTGGACCCTATCTGCTTACGAAAGTGTTGGTGGATACAGTGCTTGGCGTAAAATATTAAAAGAGCAAACAGCAGCAAAAACTATTATTGATGAATTAAAAACTTCAGCCCTGCGTGGCAGGGGTGGCGCTGGGTTCCCTACGGGCCTCAAGTGGAGTTTTATGAATCGTAATGCTCCCGAGCAAAAATATGTGGTTTGTAATTCAGACGAGGGTGAGCCTGGAACCTGTAAAGATCGTGAGATTTTGCTGTTAAATCCACATCAGCTTATTGAAGGCATGGCTATAGCCGGTTACGTCATGGGCGCAACTGTCGGTTACAATTACATTCGTGGCGAATTTTGGTTGCCCTATGAGCGAACAGAAGCTGCCTTAAAAGAAGCGTATGCTGCAGGTCTATTAGGTGCCAATATCTTAGGGTCTGGGTTTGATTTTAACCTGTACAATCACCTGGGTGCTGGTGCGTACATTTGCGGAGAAGAGACCGCCTTACTTAATTCGCTGGAAGGTAAAAAAGGCCAACCACGATTTAAACCGCCATTCCCAGCAAATTATGGTTTATATGGTAAACCGACAACAATTAACAACACAGAAACCTTCGCATCGGTACCGGTGATAATGGAACAAGGTGGCGAATGGTTTTTAAAATTAGGCAAGCCTAATAATGGTGGCACCAAGTGTTTTAGTGTGAGTGGCCATGTTAATAATCCCGGTAATTTTGAAATTCCTTTGGGTACGCCTTTTAAAACCTTGCTTGATTTAGCAGGTGGTGTTACTAACAACCGCACTATAAAGGCAGTCATCCCAGGGGGCACCTCCATGCCTGTGCTGCCTGGTGAGGTGATGCTGGGACTGGACATGGATTATGACAGCATTCAAAAGGCAGGCTCAGGCTTAGGTTCGGGTGCGGTCATTATTATGGATGAAACCACCTGTATGGTTGATGCTTTGTATCGAATTTCCGAATTTTATATGGACGAGTCCTGTGGGCAATGCACACCCTGCCGTGAGGGAACCGGGTGGTTGGTAAGGCTCTTACATCGCATTGTACATGGTGCTGGAGAGCCTGGTGATATAGAACGATTGGTCAATGTTGCGAATAACATTGAAGGACGTACGATTTGTGCATTAGGTGAAGCCGCTGCTTGGCCTGTACAGAGTTTTGTTAAACATTTTTATAATGAATTTGACTATTTTATCAAGCACAAACGATCCTCAGTCGTTGCAGCATAATTTATTAAGGTTTAGACCATGGCTACCATTGAAATTGACGGTACAACATTTGAAGTAGAAAACGGTAAAATGATCATTGAAGTAGCTGATGAGGCTGGCATTCATATTCCACGTTTTTGTTACCATAAAAAATTATCAGTGGCAGCAAACTGTCGTATGTGCCTGGTAGAAGTTGAAAATGGCAGAAAACCCGTTCCTGCTTGCGCAACACCCATTACCAACGGCATGAAAGTATTCACTAAGTCCGCAGAGGCCTTGCATTCACAAAAAGTGGTCATGGAGTTTTTGTTGATTAACCATCCCTTAGATTGCCCGATATGCGATCAAGGTGGTGAGTGTGAATTGCAAGATGTGTCCATGGGCTTTGGTGAAGACAAAACGTCTTATACCGATGCAAAACGAGCCGTTCATGATGACAATCTAGGGGCTCTGATAGCGACCGAGATGACGCGTTGCATTCATTGTACGCGTTGCGTTCGATTTGGTGAGGAAGTGGCTGGTGTGCGTGAATTGGGTGCCACAGGTCGTGGTGAACACATGCAAATCGGAACTTATGTCCAACACAGCATGACGTCTGAGGTTTCAGGAAATATTATTGATTTATGCCCGGTTGGTGCATTAACTTCCAAGCCGTACCGATTCACTGCCAGAGCCTGGGAATTGACGCAGCATGAAGGGATAGCACCACATGACTGTTTGGGATCAAATATCTATTTGCACACACGAAATAACAAATTAATGCGGGTTGTACCCAAAGAAAATGAAACCATTAACGAAACCTGGTTGTCCGATAGAGACCGATTCAGTTACTTGGGATTGAACAGTGATGCTCGAGCAAGCAAGCCACAGATCAAGCGCAATGGCACTTGGGAATATGTTGACTGGGAGACGGCGCTTAAATTTGCAGCTGAGGGAATAAGCCGTGTTATTAAGAAACATGGCCCAGAACAAATGGCCGCCTTTGCATCCAGTTCCTCTACCCTGGAAGAGTTGTATTTATTACAAAAATTAATGCGCGAGTTAGGGGTTAATAATTTAGATCACAGGCTACATCAAACCGATTTTAGAGACGAGGCCAGTCAAGCGAGCATCCCTGTCAATTCTTTGCCTTATGCAGAAATAGAAAACCAACAGGCAATATTGCTTATAGGCTGTAACATTGATAGAGAAGTTCCTTTAGCTGGTTTGCGTGTTCGCAAGGCCTTTCATAATGGTGCACAAATTCATGCCATTAATCCGCTTGCCTTTGACTATCGCTTTACTACCAAAGAACAGCATGTGATTTCACCATTAGAAATGCCCATGCAATTGGCCAAATTGGCTTTGGCACTTACTTCTGCAGTCAATACCTTGCCAGAAGAGGTACGGCATTTATTAATTGGGCTCGAAGTTGATGCAAGAACAAAAACAACGGCCGAGGCACTTCAAGAAGGTAAAACCTGCATCATCATGGGCGCACTTTTTGAAAACCACCCTGAAGCATCTTTGCTGCGAACTCTAGTTGCCCTCATTCAAAAATTATGTGGTGCTACCAGCATTCGATTAACTAATGGCTCCAATGCCGCAGGGGCTTGTATGGCAGGTATGTTGCCCCATAGGACCGCTGCCGGCAAAGAAGTCTCTGAACCAGGCTTGAATGTTCAAGCTGCAATTGATGCACGGCTTAAGGCTTATCTGCTTATGGCGGTGGTTCCTGAATTTGACTTTGCCAACCCGTTTGGTACAAGACAATCGATGCTTGCAGCTGAGTTTGTTGTGATGATGTCTGCTTACCAGCATGAGTCCATGCACGATTATGCCGATGTTATCTTGCCAATGGCTCCTTATGCAGAAACTTCCGGCACCTATATCAACGTGGATAATAAGTGGCAAACGGTAAAAGGTGCATTGACTCCTTTTGGTGAAGCGCGACCAGCATGGAAAATACTGCGGGTTTTAGGTAATTTGTTGTACTGTAAAGACTTTGATTATACTTCAACAGAAGACATTTTAATGGCAGTAAAACATGCGGAATTACTCAGTACCCGCCAAGAGTACAAGCCGTATTATCCTGCTTCTTTGCCTATTATAAAAGACAGTTTGGTTAGAGTGGGTGAATGGCCGCTTTATCGCATTGATGCATTGGTAAGAAATGCCAAAGAATTGCAATTTTGTGCTTCTTCCGAGTCAGCCTGTATTAGAATCAATCCATTGACCGCAGACAGACTGAAATTAGAGCAAATTGCCACTGTATCTCAAGGCGATATTGAGATAACATTACCGCTTAAACGTGATGAGCGCATTCCGGCAGATGTTGTATGGGTGGCAAATGCAATGCCTGAAACAGTTGATTTGGGCCATTCATTTTCTGCAATAAATATTAAGAGTCGTGAACTGGGTTCTCAATGAAGTTACATCACGATTCTAAACGCTAGACAGGTATATAAATGCTACAAAATATTGGCATACTCATTTGGATTGTAATTAAAATACTGGTTATAGTAGTACCGCTGCTGCTCTGCGTTGCCTACTTAACTTACGCTGAACGCAAGGTAATTGGTTATATTCAGGTACGGATAGGACCCAATAGAGTTGGTACGAAAGGCCTGTTACAGCCTATTGCCGATCTTATTAAACTAATTACCAAAGAAATTGTTGTTCCTACTAAATCCAATAAATATCTTTTCATCATTGCGCCGCTGTTTGCGCTGGTACCGTCATTGGCTGGGTGGGCAGTAATACCCTTCCAGGAAGGGATGGTCTTAGCCAATATTAATGCAGGTGTGTTGTATGTTTTTGCTATGAGCTCTTTAGGTGTCTATGGCGTGCTTATAGCGGGTTGGGCTTCCAATTCAAAGTATGCCATGTTTGGTGCCTTGAGAAGTACAGCACAGACAGTATCTTATGAAATCGCCATGGGTTTTGCTTTTGTTGGTGTACTGATAGCCGCTGGCAGCATGAATCTTACTGAAATTGTGTTGTCGCAAAAAGGTGGTCTTTTACATTGGTGGTTTGTGCCGTTGTTCCCCTTGTTTCTTGTTTTTTGGATAGCAGGTATTGCGGAAACGAATAGAGCGCCCTTTGATTTGGCGGAAGGCGAGTCAGAAATTGTCGCTGGCTTTCACGTAGAGTACTCAGCAATTGGCTTTGCACTGTTCTTTTTATCTGAATATGCAAGCATGATATTAATCGCTGCTGTGATAAGTCTTCTGTTCATGGGGGGCTGGTTGTCTCCTTTTGAAGGCGTGCCCGTTCTGGGAAATCTTTTTTTCTTTGTTCCAGGTTTTGTCTGGTTAATGATTAAAATCAGTTTTTTCCTGTTTGTTTATTTGTGGGTAAGGGCAACATTCCCTCGTTATCGTTATGACCAACTAATGCGCCTAGGTTGGAAGGTGCTGATCCCAGTTACCATAGTATGGGTAATAGTAACTGCCTTAATGGTAGTCGCTCACATGCCTCCTTGGTTTTGATGGTTAATAGAGAACCCTGATGAAAAAAATATATTCTTATATAAGACATTATGTTCGTAGTTTCCTGTTAATAGAATTACTTGCCGGTTTGAAATTAACCGGTAAGTACTTATTTAAGAAGAAAATTACCGTACAGTTTCCGGAAGAGAAGACGCCGTCATCACCACGTTTTAGAGGCTTACTCGCATTAAGGCGTTATCCTAATGGTGAAGAGCGTTGTATCGCCTGCAAGTTGTGTGAGGCAGTATGTCCCGCACTGGCAATTACCATTGAATCAGAACCCCGAGACGATGGTTCAAGGCGTACTACGCGCTATGATATTGATATGTTTAAGTGTATTAACTGTGGCCTATGCGAAGAGTCCTGTCCTGTTGATTCTATAGTTGTGACACCCATACAGCACTACCATATAAGTGCGCGCGGTCAAAACATCATGACTAAAGACAAATTATTGGCTGTGGGTGATTTGATGGAAGAGCAACTCGCAGCAGATCGTACTGCTGATGAAAAGTACAGATAACGGGGTAGTGTATGCATGATTCATTAATTCAAATAGTATTTTACTTTTTTGCCGCCCTTGCTGTTGGTTCTGCGTTAATGGTTATCAGCCAAAACAATCCTGTGCGTTGTGTTTTGTTTTTGGTTCTTACTTTTTTTGCAAGTTCCGTCCTTTGGCTGTTGGCTGAGGCTGAATTTTTAGCACTGATTTTAGTACTGGTTTATGTCGGCGCTGTTATGACCCTGTTTTTGTTCGTAGTCATGATGCTGAATATTGACGTCGAGTCAATGAAAGGCCATTTTATGCGTTATTTGCCCTTTGGTTTGGTCTTGGTGGCGTTACTCACTGGGTTGTTGCTGACTGCCATTCCGGTTAACTCTTTTAAAACCAATGTTGAGACGCAAGTTGCTATGGCACCCAACGCAGCCGCTTTGGCTGTATCTGGCTTGGATGAGAGTAATCAAAGCACAGCCAATTCATCGTTAAATCAGGATGTAACCAGTGCACAACCACAAATTTCTAATACAGAGGCTTTGGGGCTGGTTCTTTATACCGACTATTTTCTGGCATTTGAATTGGCAGCTGTTATCTTATTGGTTGCAATTGTATCTGCAATAACCTTAGTCCATAGAAGCATAGTACGTTCTAAGCGTCAAAACATCACCCAACAAATAATGACTCGTCGCAGCGACCGAGTTAAATTAATTAAGGATGGCGACTCTCAATGAACAGTAAGCACATGCAGGCGTGCAGTAGAGACTACGGCCTTATAAAGGCCCTGGTTGTTTTGGTCACCATCATCAAGCCGAGGACTATTTTATGATACCGGTTCAAGATTACCTGATATTAGGCATTATACTGTTTGGCTTGAGCCTGGTGGGCATCATGTTAAACCGTCAAAATGTTATTTTGTTACTCATGTGTGTTGAATTAATGCTGCTTGCCGTCAATACCAATTTTATTGCTTTCTCACATTATTATGGTGATCTCGGGGGGCAAGTATTTGTCTTCTTTATTTTAACAGTAGCTGCAGCCGAGGCTGCTATTGGCTTGGCAATTGTTTTATTACTCCATAGAAATCGTGGCAACATCAACGTAGATAAGATGAATCATTTAAAAGGGTAACATAGTGACAACACAACAACTTTGCCTGATCATTGTTTTGGCGCCTTTGGCGGGTTCGCTTATTGCAGGATTTTTCAGGAATCAAATCGGGCGTGTGGGCGCACACACAGTAACAATCCTTGGCGTTGCAATTTCCTTTGTATTGTCAACTTATGTTGCTTACGAAATTATTGCGGGTTTAATTCCAACAGTAAATACAGTCATTTATACTTGGGCCAATGGTGGCTCGCTGATACCGTATCAATTTGATATTGGATTTTTAATAGATCCTCTGAGCGTGATCATGCTGGTTACTGTAACCTTTATCTCATTGCTGGTGCATATCTACAGCATAGGCTATATGGCCGATGATGATGGATACCAACGGTTTTTTAGTTATATTTCCTTATTTACCTTTATGATGTTGATGCTGGTCACCGCCAACAACTTTTTCCAACTGTTTTTTGGATGGGAAGGAGTAGGCCTTGTTTCCTATTTATTGATCGGGTTCTGGTATCAAAGAGAGTCTGCCTTAGAAGGCAGTCTGAAGGCGTTTCTTGTAAATCGTGTGGGTGATTTTGGTTTTGTATTAGGGATCGCTTTAGTCTTTATGTATACCGGCAGCCTTGATTACGCTACGGTATTTAAAAGTGCCAACCATTTGGCCAGTCAAAATATAGAGCTCTTTGCTGGGCATCCTTGGTCGCTTATTACCGTGATTTGCATCTTGCTTTATGTGGGTGCCATGGGTAAATCAGCACAAATACCCTTACACGTTTGGTTGCCTGAATCTATGGAAGGCCCAACACCTATTTCAGCTCTAATCCATGCAGCAACTATGGTTACAGCCGGTGTCTTTATGGTTGCGCGTATTTCTCCTCTAATGGAGTTGTCCACTACCGCTTTAACGTTTGTCTTGGTTGTTGGTGCAACCGGTGCATTATTTACCGGCATATTGGCGCTGGTAATGAATGACATCAAGCGGGTGGTCGCTTATTCTACACTGTCTCAATTAGGTTATATGATGGTAGCTATGGGTGTCTCAGCCTACAGCGCTGGAATGTTCCATTTATTAACACACGCCTGTTTTAAAGCACTGTTATTTCTTGGTGCAGGCTCGGTTATTATAGGCATGCATCATGAGCAAGATATGCGCAAGATGGGTGGTCTGTGGCATAAAATGCCCATTACCTACATTACTTATGTCATTGGCTCTTTGGCCCTCTGTGCCTTCCCGCCTTTTGCAGGATTCTACTCAAAAGACACCATCATTGAAGCGACACAATTATCGCAAATACCCGGCAGCAGTTACGCTTATTTTTGTGTTACCGCTGGTGCTATGGTGACCGCCCTTTATACTTTCAGATCCCTGTTTATGACTTTTCATGGCAAACCACGTATGGATGAACATACCTTAAGCCACGTCCATGAATCGCCATGGGTAGTTTGGCTGCCTTTGGTCTTGTTGGCTATTCCATCAGTATGTTTGGGTTATATACTGTACATGCCGGTTTTATTTAACCATCCCAGTATATTAAGTACTTCTATTTTTGTATTACCTCAACATGATGTATTGGCACACTTAGGTCATGAAGTCACTTCAGCTTTTGAGAGTGCACTGCAGTCGGTGCACTCTCTTACCTTGGCCGTTACTTTGGCTGGTATGTTCATTGCCTGGATTTGCTATATAGCTGTGCCTACAATCCCTGGCTATTGTGTGCGTTATTTCTCATTAATCTATAAAATGCTCATTAATAAATATGGTTTTGATGGGTTTAACGAGCTGTTCTTTGTTAAAGGCTTCAAAGGGATAGGTCGCGTTTTTTATAGTGTAGGCGATCAGAAAATGATTGATGGTCTGGTTGTTAATGGCAGTGGTCGGCTCGTTAGATGGTTTTCTAATAAAGGACGAATCATGCAAAGTGGTTATTTGTATCATTACGCAACTGTAATGATATTTGGATTATTAGGATTTCTGTTCTGGTTAGTACTGGGCTGAAGCTAAGGTGAGATCATGTATCATTTACTCAATTTATTGATTTTTTTACCAATTCTTGGTGGCGTATTTATTCTTCTCATTGGTGATGACAACAAACCTAATGTGACGCGCTATTTATCATTGTTTACGGTTGTTTTGTGTTTGCTGATTTGTGTGCCCATGGTTTCATGGTTTGATTTAAATACTTTTAGTATGCAATACATTGAAGAAATGCCATGGATGCCAGCATTAGGCATCAGTTATCACCTTGGTATTGATGGCCTGTCTTTGTTGCTGATAGTCTTAAGTATTTTTACCAATTTAATTGTCATTCTTGCCTCTTGGAACAGTATTACTAATAGAGTGGCGCAATACATGTCGGCGTTTCTTATTATGCAGGGCTTGTTAGTTGGTGTTTTCTCAGCTATGGATGCGATTTTATTTTATATTTTTTGGGAAGCAACGCTGATACCAATGTACTTAATTATTGGTATCTGGGGCTCTGAAAATAGGGTTTATGCTGCCATTAAGTTTTTTCTATATACTTTCCTCGGCTCAGTATTGATGCTGGCAAGTTTTTTGTATTTAGGCTATGTGGCAGGCTCGTTTAGCATAGAAGCTTTCTATGCCACCAAACTGACCATGACTGCTCAAACATTGATCTTTATCGCTTTCTTCTTAGGCTTTGCCATTAAGATTCCCATGTTTCCAGTACACACTTGGTTGCCTGATGCACATACCGAAGCACCTGCTGGCGGGTCGGTAATTTTGGCAGCTATTTTATTAAAGCTTGGTGCATATGGATTTATTCGGTTTTCTTTACCTATAGTGCCTGATGCCTGTAATCAATATGCCGGCTGGATGGTTGCTTTATCCCTAATCGCAGTAGTTTATATAGGTTTAATCGCCATCATTCAGAAAGACATGAAAAGATTAATTGCTTACTCATCCATTTCTCATATGGGGTTTGTAACTTTAGGTTGTTTTGCTGTCTTTGCAATTGCCCATCAAACAGGATTGGCTGCTGCAGGTTTGGTCTTGGAAGGCGCCATAGTTGTGATGATCTCTCACGCCTTTGTATCCAGCGCCATGTTCGCAGGTGTGGGATTCATTTATGAGCGCATGCACACACGTCGTTTAAGTGATTTCGGTGGTATTGTTAATACCATGCCAATATTTGCCTCATTTTTTATGTTGTTTGCCATGGCCAATGCTGGTTTGCCTGGTACCTCTGGCTTTGTTGGTGAGTTTATGGTGATACTGGGCAGTGTAAAAGCTGGTTTTTGGGTGGCTTTTTGGGCAGCATCGACTTTGATTATAGGTGCAGCCTATACCTTATGGATGTACAAGCGCGTCATCTTTGGACCGGTAGCGAATGAAAAAGTAGCATCTTTAAAAGACATCTCAGGTTTCGAGTTGAGCGCCTATGTTCTTTTGGCATTGATGGTTTTGGCCATGGGTATCTACCCTAAGCCCATGCTGGATTATGTTCATCAAACTGTAGCTCATACATTGGCATTAGCCGATAATTCAAAATTATAACAGTGCAAGGTTAGGAACGTGACCAGAAGTTATTTCGGTCACGCTTCTTATTGGAGTTTGGACAAAAGCACCTGTAAAAAAACGCATGCGTTTTTGTCTAAATATTATTAATGCCTTAATCTAAAATCCAAAAGGTTCATCAAGATGACAGTATTATTTGAAAACATTCATGTGGCTTTTCCAGAAATTACCGTACTGATTACTGCATGTCTTGCATTGCTGGGTGATTTGTTTTTTCGCCATCGATGTAAGTCGGTTGCTTTTTACCTTGCCTGCATTGGAATCATCTCTGCTGCATGCGTGAGTTATGTCTACGTAGATGCTTTTAAAGTCGTTACTTTTGGTGGCTTGTTTATAAGTGACGGTGTTGCCTGGTTGATGAAGCTGTTTATTCTTATTACCGTGCTACTTAGCTTTATTTATTCAAACAGCTATATTGAAGAACGTCAAATGCCAACGGCTGACTACTACATCTTAGGTCTTTTTTCAACCTTGGGTATGATGGTGCTGGTATCGGCGCATTCAATGTTAACGGTCTATCTAGGCCTGGAGTTAATGTCACTGCCTCTTTATGCCATGACCGCCAGTAGACGTTCCGACAGTAATGCATCAGAAGCCGCAATGAAGTATTTTGTGATGGGTGCCATTGCCTCTGGCATGTTGTTATATGGTATCTCTCTGATTTATGGTGTTACAGGGAAACTCGATTTATTAGACATTGCACAGGTTATTTCTGGTAATGCATACCAACAAAATACGGCATTGTTGTCCTTTGCTTTAGTGTTTATTTTAGCGGGTGTTGGCTTCAAATTAGCAGCGGTGCCATTCCATATGTGGGCCCCAGATGTGTATGAAGGTGCACCAAGTTCAGTAACCTTATTTATTAGTGCGGCTCCGAAAATTGCAGCTTTAGCCATGGCATTTAGATTTCTAACCCTGGGCTTTATTGATCTCACTGTTCAATGGCAACAAATAATATTGGTTATGGCCTTACTGTCCACTGGCTTGGGTAATTTGTTTGCAGTAGTACAAACAAGCATCAAACGTTTATTTGCCTATTCTGCCATCTCCCATATTGGTTATGCCTTGTTTGGGCTTCTTGCGGCAACGTCTGCAGGCTATGCTGCGTCACTTTATTATATTTTAGTGTATTCCATTACTTCAGTAGCCGCTTTTGGACTGATTGTTTTGATGTCCAATCAGGGCAAAGAGATAGAATGCATTGATGATTTGAAAGGCTTGAGTAAGCGCAATCCATGGCTGGCCTTTATGATGCTGCTGGTTATGTTTACCATGGCTGGTGTTCCCCCAACCGTAGGTTTTTTTACCAAACTATTGGTACTAAAAGCGTTGGTTGATGTTCATCTGCTGTGGGTCGCTGTTTTAGGATTACTGTTTACAGTGATAGGCGCTTATTATTATTTGCGCATCGTTAAAATAATGTATTTTGATAAGCCGCAAGATATGGAACCCATAGTAATCAGTCGCAGTAACAGCATACTCTATTCCATTAATTGCCTGTCGTTACTTTATTTGGGAATTTTTCCGGGCGCACTGATTGCTGTTTGTGCGAACGCATTTTCTTCCTAAACCTATTATTTACAGTTTATTATAAATAAACCAATAAACCTCTTGCTAAGTTTAATAATAGCATCTATAATTGGCTCCAGTTGACGCGGGGTGGAGCAGCATGGTAGCTCGTCGGGCTCATAACCCGAAGGTCGTAGGTTCAAA
>JBIODT010000011.1:0-23920 GCA_044445305.1 Legionellales bacterium
AACTAATAGAGCTTGTCATTGCGAGGCTACGAAGCAATCCAGAAAATTCGGAGTGACGGCCGCTGGGTTGCTTCGTGGCCTCGCAATGACGCACTGTTTGAGTACAGTGTGTGATTTTATAACTGTTTTCCATGAAATAACTTATGGGTAACAATATGGCTGCATCAAGGCTACGCGCGGACGATCTCTATTCGTTCATTGCATTTTTCTGACTGGCCAGAGATAATTTAGGATACAAACGCTATGGATTGCATCCAAAAACCCAAATGGAGTACAGAAAAGCTCATGTGGCTATTTGACAAGTTCATTGGTAAACCACTCGCAACCGTTGAAAATGAAGGGCAAAAGATAGGTGTGTGCTTGGGATTGCCGATCCTGGGTCTTGATGGATTGTCCTCAGCCGCATACGGTCCCGAAGCAGCATTAGCCATACTCCTGCCCTTAGGAAGCCTGGGTTTAAACTATATTGCGCCGGTGATGACCAGCATTATTGTGGTGCTCATCATTCTTTATTTCTCCTACAGACAGACCATTGCGGCTTATCCAAATGGTGGCGGCTCCTATACCGTTGCAAAAGAAAACTTAGGAGTTAATGCAGGCTTATTGGCAGCAGCAGCCTTACTGCTTGATTACATTCTTAATGTTGCAGTGGGTATTTCGGCAGGAATAGGTGCACTGATTTCAGTACTGCCCCAATTGCAACCGCATACACTGACTTTGTGTTTGAGTGCTCTGGCCATTATTACCTTAATCAACCTGCGCGGAGTTCGTGATACGGGTCTCTTTTTTGCTGCCCCAACTTATTTATTTATTTCTACCTTATTGACGGTGATTGCGGTTGGCGTCACTAAATCAATCCTGAGTGGCGGTCATCCCCAAGCGCTTGTTTTACCGCCGGTCATACCACCACCCGCCCTGGAGTTTGCTGGCCTGTGGCTGTTACTACGCTCCTTTGCCAGTGGCTGTACAGCAATGACTGGAGTCGAGGCGGTCAGTAATGCCGTTGCTGCCTTTAAAAACCCGGGCATTCAGAATGCGCGGCGCACACTGACTGCGATTGTTACTATTTTAATACTCTTGTTGGCCGGAATTGCTTACTTGGCAAAAACCTACCAGATTAGTACCATGAATCAAACGCTGCCAGGATATCAAACCATTCTGTCGCAATTGGTTGCCGCAGTGATGGGCAAAGGTGTTTTTTATTACGGCACCCTAATCAGCATAGTCGTTGTCTTGATACTCTCAGCCAATACCAGCTTTGCTGATTTCCCGCGCCTTGCTCACATGCTGGCACAAGATCATTATTTTCCACGGGCCTTTGCAAACCGTGGCCGCAGACTTGTTTATACTATGGGAATTCTGCTGCTGGCAGCAGTTGCTGGAATTTTATTGGTGCTGTTCCACGGCATCACCGAGGCGCTTATTCCCTTATTTGCCATAGGTGCTTTTCTTGCCTTCACCTTATCACAAGCTGGAATGGTCGTGCATTGGTACCGAAAGCACACAGGCAACGCCCTGCTCCCGTTAATAGTTAATTGCACTGGCGCTGTAGCAACCGGTTCGGCCCTAATCATTTTATTGTCTACCAAATTTGCTGAAGGCGCCTGGATTTGCGTGCTACTGATCCCGATGATGTTACTGCTTACCAAGTTGGTTAAACACCATTATGATTATGTGTCTCAAAAAATCACCTACCATCAAGCAATCAATATAGAAAAAATGCAACCACCAATAACGGTAATTCCTATAGACAACTGGAATGTCCTTAGTGAACATGGACTGCGATTTGCCCTAGAATTGTCTCCTGAAGTCATAGCAGTCCATGTCACTGTAGATGACGAACAAACGTGCAACTTAGAAACCTGTTGGCAACAATATGTCATTAATCCATTACAGCAAGCAGGTGCCGCAGAACCCAAACTAATGGTCCTCACCTCGCCCTACAGGCTGTATCAAAAACCATTGTTTGATTTTATATTGAAATTAGAACAAGAAAATCCACAGCGTCTTATTGCTGTAGTCGTACCAGAGCTTGTGCAAGCAAAATGGTATCAATATTTGTTACACAACCAACGAGCAACTGTGTTGAAAGAGGTGCTTTTGCGCGAGGGTGACCGGCGCATTATCGTGATCAATATGCCTTGGTATCTTGAATAGGCCGCCATTTAGCACTTCGTACCAAATTGCTGTAGATGGTAGTAATAAAAAGCGATTGCCACATCGGGTAAGTTGGCCCTGGCCAGTTTATAGCTAATTGTTTTTTAGGTCCTGGCCTGGAGTCTTTTCGTTCTTTGGCTCATCAGGCGATACATTTCTTGGATCTGAAGTGGCAGCTTTGAAAGCAAACAGTGTGCTTGCCTGTACTGCAAGATCCTTGGCACTGTTGCTAATTTTTCGCTCTGGCTTTAGATTTTCCGCGACTCTGGCATTTTTTGGTTCCTCTACTGCTGCTGTATCGCCTAGCAGCGCCCCAAACAAACCCACGCCACCACAGCCAAGTCCTACCACTGTAGCCGCTACTATCAGCGCTACAGTCGCACCAAAACCAAGGGTTGCAACAATAAGTACAACAATCAAGGCAGCAACAAATACAACCAGCAGGGCCGCCGCCACCAGGTTGGCTATCAAACCATATCGTCGCCGCTCTCTATCTGTTTGCAAACAAGTATCAGACTGAGATAAGGCCTCACACCGTAAGGCAGCATGTTTTTTTAAAGACTTTATTTTGTATAAATTATTGGGATCATCAAGTAACTCTATGACCTTAGTAACAGTAGCAGACCATGATTTAATCTGTTCTTTTGTAGTACACTGGTCTACTAATATCAAGCGCTTTGTTTCAGCAATCAAATCATTGCAACAATCTTCCATAGCTAACATATGCTTTTCAATTTCATTGATTCTTATTAATAGCTCAGAAGCTTCATCGTCTTTTTCTTCTGCTTGCATTTTTATCAAAATGATTTGTAGCACTGTCTTTTCTTGGTCATGAGTGGCTTTTAATTTTACCGAACTGTCCTGTAATGTTACCAATTGATTGCTTAACACATCCTCCCAATTAAAATCTGGCATGTAAATCTCCCTAAAATGAATAATGCCCATACAATGTACATTATAGACTGTTTGTGACTTTCCGGTAAGCCTGCGAAATGACATGTTTTTTATGAGGCAATTCGATGTAGTTTTATCCAGTGTCGTTTTATCCAGACTCCAAACCAGACGGTATCTGCTATACTATGATTAGAATGAATACCGGAGTTCTTCAATGCCTGAAGAAATTACTAAAAAAGTAATAGCAACATTAACCAGTCGTGACTTAAAACATAATGGTGTTAATATACTCATAGAAGTATGCAAAGGCCAGCATGAGCTACTGGATGATGTTCTTGCAAAAATAGACAGTATGAAGCTTAGTTCCAGTGAGCTGGGTGTTATTTTAACAGATGTGCGCGTTCTTACCACCCTAGAAGAAGACAACAGCTCCTCTTTCGAAGCAACTACTGTCATGATATCAGCTATGTTAGATAAGTCAGATATGTCAGATACTGATATTAGGAAAGTTTTGCAATTGGTGTCTAAAGTATCAAATCAAGATAAAGAAAAAATTTTAAGGCCTTATACTTTTATCACTGAGGGCTACCGCGCATCCACGAACTTCATCATGGCATTTACAAGCCCACTAGAAACAGCCACCAACCAATTGAGCCCGAACCAGTTTGATGTTTTACTTGATTTTATTAAACAGTTACCAGTGTCAGTACAAGTTCGTGTTTTAGGGGATAATCGCTACGATCATCTTGGTTCTTCTTTGGCAGAGATGTCTACTGTAGCCCGTGGTAGGCTGATTCGTATTCTTGAAATAGTAAGTAACTGGGATACACCAGATCAACTTAAATTTTATCACGCGCATATGAAAGACCCTACACGCTTGGAAGGTAACGATATTTCTCTTATCCACCTTACTAAGTGGCGTTCTTCTATTAATAAAGGATATATAAATTCACCCGAATTCATTAAAGATATTGAGGCTATGGAAAACAAGGAGCATGCCCGTCTCTTACTTCAGTCAAAATTAATGATTCAGCTAGCAGTACTGGAAGGTAACGTTGAACAGCATCTGGTAGCACTGGATGATAAAGTGGTAGAGTTGGAGCGAGAGATGGGTGGTTCTCAAGCTATATGCCCTCAGCGCACACGAGACTTAAAGGCGCTCATTACTGAGCTAATATCAAGCTATGAAACTTATAAAACGAGCAATCGTAGCCCCAAAGAGATACAGGCGTTTACAAACGTATGGTCAAAAAAACTTGCCGATCCAGAGATGCGCAGTCAGCTTAAAGCACATAGAGGTGATAAAGAAAAGTGGGCTATTGCAGCGCAAGTCCTTACCATTTTACCATTGTTAGTTCTTGCTGCTCGGCAACTATGGGCATTTTTTAAAAAACAAGAGTATGACTTTTTTTATCATCCTAAAACTGACACTGAAAACAGATTGGATGCATTGCAATCGGTTATAACTAATGCAGAAAAAATAAAGTGGCTTGCTGTTGCAAATGCTTCTGACATTAAATCACAGCCATCAAACGGTGAGGATAACAAGATAGAGTCATCTTCTTCTGAAATATCCACATCAGATAACCCCACAAAAAATTTTCGCACTTAATTTAGAAACGATTAAACAATACCTGAGCTAGAAGAAGGCGCTAAAAAAGAAACAGGTCTCAGTCAGGATGATAATGATGATGTCCCTCTATCTTTATAAAAAGAGAAACTATCATGAAGCAAGTGATTTAAGATACGCTTGCTCCTGAAATATGGACTTATTCATAAAAATAAGGCAAAATCTTTAGGATGCGCAATACACTTGAAATCCCATGAAAAAAATTCTGGTGTTACATGGACCCAACTTAAATCTTTTAGGTTCGCGTGAGCCTGCGGTTTATGGCGCCAGCACCTTGAAGCAGGTTGATTCAGATTTAACTCAAGCGGCAAAAAAAGCCGCCTTGGAATTGACTTGCTTTCAAAGCAACTCCGAAGCTGATTTAATTCAAGCCATTCATCAAGCAGCTACTGCTAACATTAATTATATTATCTTTAATCCCGCAGCATTTACTCATACCAGCATCGCCTTACGTGATGCCCTCTGCGCGGTTGCAATACCTTTTTTTGAGGTGCATATAAGTAATATTTATGCACGTGAAAGCTTTCGCCACCATTCCTATTTCTCTGATATTGCCATTGGCATCATCAGTGGCTTTGGTGTGCGAGGATATTTATTGGCCTTACAGGCAATTATTGACGAATTAAGTGTCAGCTCCTTAACGTAGAGAGAATAACCCAATGGATATACGTAAGATCAGAAAGTTAATTGAATTGCTGGAAGAAACCGGCATCTCTGAAATTGAAATTAAAGAAGGTGAGGAATCGCTTAGACTTAGTCGCCACAGTCATTTTACAGAGCGCGCGCCCCAAACACACTATGTGGCATCACCACCACCACAACAAGCAGTCTCTCATCAAGCGGCTGCTGCCCCAACAGGTGAGGCTAAGCCTCTAATGTCCTCAGGGCACAAAATTCGCTCGCCCATGGTTGGCACCATGTATACATCGTCATCACCAGACACCCCGCCTTATGTCACTGTAGGCCAAACAATTAATATTGGCGATACTTTATGCATCATAGAAGCCATGAAGATGTTTAATGAAATCGAAGCGGACAAAGCAGGGAAAGTCATCGAAATATTAGTAGCAAATGGCGATCCAGTAGAGTATGACCAACCCTTATTTATCATAGAGTAAGGAGACCATTCATGCTCAGTAAAATCGTCATTGCCAACCGAGGTGAAATCGCACTTCGCATATTGCGTGCCTGCAAAGAGCTAGGCATTCAAACCGTTGCAGTACACTCAGATGTAGACAAAGATCTATTGCATGTTCGACTTGCTGATGAAACCGTTTGCATAGGTCCGGCACCTGCACAAAAAAGCTATCTGAACATCCCAGCCATAATATCCGCTGCTGAAATTACTGACGCCGTGGCCATTCACCCAGGTTATGGCTTTTTATCTGAAAATGCCGACTTTGCTGACATAGTAGAACAAAGTGGTTTTCGTTTTATTGGTCCAACAGGTGACAGCATACGTCTTATGGGCGATAAGGTATCTGCCATTAAGGCTATGAAATTAGCCGGAGTTCCTTGTGTACCTGGCTCTGATGGCCCCTTAACTGATAACGATGCCAGTAATCTGCTGTTTGGCCGTAACATTGGCTATCCAGTGATTATCAAAGCGGCTGGTGGTGGTGGTGGCCGCGGCATGCGCGTGGTCCATAGTGAATCCAATCTCTTAAGTGCCATAGCACTCACACGCAGTGAAGCCCAAGCTGCTTTTAATAACCCCATTGTGTACATGGAAAAATTCCTGGAAAACCCGCGTCACATCGAGTTTCAAGTTCTTGGCGATGGCAAAGGTAAGGCCATTCACCTGGGTGAGCGTGATTGCTCCATGCAAAGACGTCATCAAAAAGTAGTAGAAGAAGCGCCAGCCCCAGGCATAACACCGAAGCTAAGAAAAGAAATGGGTGCTTGTGTTGTCAATGCCTGTAAGGAATTAAAGTACCGCGGCGCTGGAACTTTTGAGTTTTTATACCAGGATGGGTGTTTTTATTTCATTGAAATGAACACGCGCATCCAAGTCGAGCATCCTGTTACAGAAATGATAACTGGTATTGATCTCATCAAAGAACAAATCAAAATTGCCAGTGACTTGCCCTTAAGTTTAACGCAAGAAGATGTTAAATTTCGTGGACACTCCATTGAATGTCGCATTAATGCTGAAGATGCCAAAACCTTTATGCCATCGCCTGGAACCATAAAATTGTTGCACCAACCAGGTGGCCCGGGCATTCGTTTCGACTCGCACATCTACAGCAGTTACACCGTTCCGCCTAATTATGATTCCATGATAGGCAAGCTTATCAGTTACGGTGAAACCCGTGCCGAGGCAATTGCAAGAATGCGCAATGCACTTGATGAAATTATCATTGAGGGCATAAAAACCAACATTGAATTACACCAACGCATTCTTCATAACGATGCCTTTGTTGAAGGCGGGACTAATATTCACTACCTAGAAAAAATGTTGAAGGAATAAATACGATGTGGTTTCAAATGCAAATAGAGCATGCTTTAAACGAAGATATTGAACAAATCAGTGAACAATTGACCGCCTGTGGCGCTGTATCTGTTATGCTCTCAGATAAAAATAACAAGCCTGTTTTTGAGCCGGTGCCTGACACCACCCCACTTTGGCCTGAAATGATTATTCAAGCATTATTTGACCATGCAGCAGATGCTCAGCACGCACAAGAACAATTAACAGCAGGCAGACCTTCATTACAATTTAGTTTAGAAACTATAGAAGACCAAGACTGGCAACGTGTGTGCATGGATGACTTTAAACCACAACGCTTTGGCGAACGGCTATGGATTTGCCCCACCTGGCTCACCCCGCCGGAGCCAACAGCAGTCAATCTCATGTTAGATCCTGGTTTGGCCTTCGGCACGGGGACACACCCAACAACCACCCTCTGTTTGACTTGGCTAGAACAAGCAGCGCTCACCCAAAAATCCGTCATAGATTACGGCTGTGGCTCGGGCATACTGGCCTTGGCTGCATTAAAATTAGGCGCCCAACCAGTCTATGCTGTTGACATTGACAACCAAGCCTTAGAAGCAACACAAAATAATGCACTTACTAATGAAATAGAGCAACATCATCTCACTGTCAGCATGCCTGAGGCCTTACAAGAGCCAGTAGATTTAATCATTGCCAATATTTTATTAACACCATTAATCTCATTAAAATACCGTTTCCACGAACTGCTCAAGCAAGATGCAGTACTGGTGGTATCTGGACTGTTAGCCGAACAGGCCCCTATGATCATAGAAGCTTATGCAGCTTCATTCACGCCCATTGCCCAACAAACACTTGATGGATGGTCGCTGTTGGTTTTTTCTAGAATTTAAACTGTGGATAAAGATGCCCCAACAACCTGTAGTTTCTGAATTTAAACCACAAAGAGCCCTGCTGAGTGTCTCTGACAAAAGAGGCCTGGTTGAATTAGCTCAAGCGCTACACCAACAAGGTGTGGAACTAATAGCAACGGGCAACACTGCTGTTGTACTAAAAACACAGGGCCTGCCCGTAACCGATGTCAGTGACCATACCGGATTCCCAGAACTACTGGATGGGCGTGTTAAAACCTTACATCCCACTATTCATGCAGGCTTGTTGGCACGTGGCGCGCAAGATAAAGATGTTTTAAAACAGCATGGGATAAAACCCATAGATTTACTCATTGTTAATCTATACCCCTTTGAGCAAACGATTAGCAAGCCAAATTGCGATTTTAATGAAGCCATAGAGCAGATTGATATTGGTGGACCAACCATGATTCGTGCAGCAGCTAAAAATCATGCCCATACTTTTGTTGTGGTTACACCTGATGATTACCCCGAGCTGATTCAATGCCTACAAACTAAAAAAACCCCAGCTAATTGGGGATTGACCCTTGCCAAAAAAGCCTTCGCACACACAGCGGCTTATGATGCGGCCATTACCAATTACCTAACAAGTACAGACAAGCAACGCTTTCCTGATGTATTCACCTGCCAATTTCATAAAATAAGTGACCTGCGTTATGGGGAAAACCCGCATCAAGCCGCTGCTTTTTATGCCGATAAGGACGCAGTCCCAGGCTCCCTAGGTTCAGCGCAAATACTACAAGGCAAACAATTATCATACAACAACCTCTTAGATGCAGACGCCGCACTGGATTGTGTTAAATCCTATCCCATTGAAAAAGCAATCTGTGTCATTGTAAAACACGCCAACCCCTGTGGCATAGCGCAGGCCGATACCGCACTGCAAGCCTATTTAAGAGCATTCCAAAGTGATCCTATTTCAGCATACGGCGGTATTATTGCCTTTAATCAAACCCTGCAAGCAGACACAGCCCAAGCCATCCTTGAAAAACAATTTGTTGAAGTGATCATCGCGCCCGGTATCAGTGATGAAGCCAAACAAATATTGCAACACAAAGAACAAATTCGGGTACTGATAACTGGAGTTTGGCCGCAAAACAGCAGCAACAAAATAAATATTAAAAAAACAGACGGCGGTTTATTGGTACAAACGCATGATGCTTTAGCACTTCCAGGTTGCGAACTACATACCGTGACGGCAACCAAACCAACCCAACAACAAATGGACGATTTAACCTTCGCTTGGTTGGCTGCAAAACATGTGAAATCCAATGCCATCGTTTTTGCAAGAGAGGGTGCCACTATAGGCATTGGCGGTGGACAAACAAGTCGTGTGATGAGTGCACGCATTGGTTTATGGCAAGCTGAGCAGATGGGGTTTAAAACGCAGGACGCTGTAATGGCCTCTGATGCGTTTATTCCTTTTGCCGATACTATTGAGCTTGCCGCTCAAGCAGGAATAACTGCCATCATTCAACCAGGTGGTTCCATCCGCGACCAGCAAATGATCGCTTGTGCAGAGGAACATAACATCACAATGGTGTTTACAGGAATGCGTCACTTTAAGCATTAAGTAATACCTTATGAAGATTTTAGCAAATTGACTCATGGCGATCCCCTCAACAAGCGCGTGTTCAAAAATACACCAAAAACCAGCATGGAAGTACAACCATTGGTATAAATAGTCAAATATCAAACCTGGAGCTATAACATGAAAGAAAAAAATGTCCTTGGTGATCTTGTCTTGACCAAGGGGTTTTCTGAAAGTATGCATGCTACCGCAGAAGCTGCAATGTTATCAGAAGTCGCCGCTGCCAGAAAAACACCCGAGATTGATACCCCAGAGACCTTAACTAAAACAGCAACTGATGTAACTGCTTACCCACTTATCCCATTAAAGAAAAATGCAGGTGGCGACTACCCTTTTCCACGTACACGTTATGGGATTTTACCCTATCATATAAGTCGCATGGGTCATATTATTTGGGGATGTATCGAATCAAATCGAGTTGGGCCCATTACTCTTGCACCAGCTGCAGGTACCCAAGATGTCATCGCAATCAAAGAAGAGCGACGTCTGGTTTTAGAGTCTGGGAAACCTCTGCCCGATTTAAACATTCCTGGGCTAATTAAAGGGCAATTATTTAGAGACCAAGCCTATCAAGATAGTATTGAATGCTTAATAAAAAACGGATTTCAAGTCTACCTGGAAAATCCTTTAACAACTGCCATTCATGAGGCACATGAAGAGCATGGTATTGATTTATGCCATGCAGTTGGTCACGACAGGCATTTATTAACAACATCTTTAGAATTATCTCCTAATATTCTAATTCCAGAACACAAAGGTGTTGCACCTTTGTGTGTATGGTTTCCTGAGTTAATAAATTATGAGAGCATCCTGCTACGCCATACGGATAAAGTAGATAGAAAAATGCGTAGAAACTTTGGCCAGAAATTCTATGAACAAGGATGTTGGGTAACTTTAGATGCGTTTAAAAGCAAGTTCAATCACGAAAAAGAACAATTTGTTTCATTAGATGGTTGTACATCAGTCAAAATTGAACTGATAACCGAAGCATTAAGCGCCTTTGAGCTTAATATGCAACTTATAGAAAAGATTCACTGCTCACTAGTGGCTAGACTTCCAATTTCTGAACATCCCCATGCCTTTTTTACTCCAACACCGGCAGCAACTAGGGCTGCGGCGATTTACGAGTCAATTGACACACTTCATTGGTGAACTCAATCGAATTTTAAGCTTGAACAAAGAATAGTATATAACGTATGATGCTTTTTTTAAGTCAGAATTATGCCCTCAATAGCTTCTCATTTTAGCGTCTAGATGAATCGTGGCTTGGTGCCAAAATGAAACCTTATCGCGGACCCAATCTGGATCGCAGTTGCGAACGCAGCCATGATGGCTCAAAGTATTTTGGAGAAAAAACATGGCAACTGAGCATTATTCAATCTCGCTTGTCACACAACTTGCCATTCCAGAACCCATGCGAATCCCGCAAGGGTACTATCGCTCTAAATTGTTTAGTGCACCTTATTCAACCAATACCTTAGTTGCTGCCGCAGGACCTATATTGTCCTTGTTAGAACGGCTTTGTCTCAGTCCTTCCTTGCCACCCATTACAAACATCAGAGACAACATTGAGCATGAATTATTCGCTTTTCACAGCAAAGTGGGTGCATCAAAATACCCTTCAGATCTCATCAGTATCGCCCATTACCTGTTGTGTGCAACCATTGATGAACTGCTAGGTAAAAACTACCTGCGCGTCTATAACGAAGCAGCTGAATTCAATGCCTTTACCCCCTTAACCAGTGATGGGGCTGAACCACAACAACGGTTTTTTGAAATTCTCAGCTACGTCAAAGAAAGACCCAATCAATATCTGGACTTAATTGAATTGGTCTATTTTTGTCTGATTGCGGGCTTTGAGGGCGAACAACACATGAAGGCCGATGGACGACAAGTTCTAGACAACCACATTGAAGATTTATATCAAATCGTCCAACAACACCGTTTTAATAAGCCGCCGCGGTTATTTAATGAGAACCCACTGCCAAAAACAGTAGAAAAAAATTATAAAACATCCGTCATTGCGGCAGTTGTTGCTGCATGCGTGGTCGGAGTTGCTTTTTTAACCAGCCAGATGGTACTGGAAAATAAAGCAAAAACCGTTTTATCCGGACATACCCAACTTGCCATGCTGGACAACTAATGGACTCTTTAATCGTACTCTGTGATGCTATAAAAAAAATAATCGCCCAATTAAAACCCCAAGTAAATCAACTCTCTTTCATCGTTGTGACTGGTAAAAATGAACAAGGAAAATCGGCCTTACTCAAACAAAGCAACATGATAGAAGTACCCGTATTGAGCGATCAACATGCCAAAATTTATTTTAACCAACAAGGCATCCTGTTAGAGCTGGGTGAAAACTGGCTGACTAACAGCAAAACCTTGTTGCAAAATACCTTGAAACAATTAAATCGATGCAATCGCCACCTGAAGATAACCGGTCTTATTTTATGCATAGACGTGAATGACTTATTGATTGCTGAACCAACTCAATTTGCTGAACAAAAAAAATTACACATACAACTGTTAGAACGATTAGGCATCAATCTAGGCTATCAGATTGAATTGGCTCTGGTATTCACTAAAATGGATACCTTAGCCGGATTTTCAGAGTTTTATCAAACCGATCACGCAACTGAATTATCAAAGCCACTGGGATTTTCTTTGGATTGCATTAACCAGTCTGACAAAAAAATTGCAGCCTATTCCCAGCAATTCAATCAGTTGGTTGAGGTTACAGGACAACAAGTCATCAGCAAAATGCACCCAGCCCGCTCAACCATCAAACGAAGTTTAATCCGTGAATTTCCACTGCAGCTGGCAAGCTTGCGTAGCCCCATTCACGCTCTCATTCAGGGTGTTTCACCCAAGCTGTTTCACCTGAATTCACTTTATTTTACCAGTGCAGAACAAGGCGGCGTGAGTATAGACCGGTTGAATAAAAAAATTCAGCATGAATATGCACTGGTTGTTCAAGATACTTTTCCTCAAGCGATTAACTACAGGGCTTATTTTGTTGAGGGTGCATTAAAAACCATTCAGACTCAATGCAGTCATGCACCACAATCAAAAGCACTCGCACATCAAAAACCATTTATTGCTGTTGCTGCAAGTATTGCTGGATTTTTCCTGGTCATTTTAAGTTACAGCCACTATAAAACATCACACTTACTCGATGAGGCCAGCAAAGAATTAATTGCCTTTGATAGTCTGGATCTGAAAGGTAATAATAATGCCCAAGCATTATATCATCTGTCTAAGGCTGCAAATAAACTCGGTCATATTGCTAGCAACTCAATATCATTGCCTGAAGTCCAACGGTTAAAGACCAACCTGCACACCAATGAACAACAACGGTTACAAAGCGAGTTTCTGCCGGCATTAACCAATGACTTAGAGCAAGTAATCAATGGCCCCAACAACACACCTATCATCCGTTATAAGGCTCTAAAAGTTTACCTGATGTTAAGTCAGCCTGAACACTTTTCAGAAGCGGAAGTGCTGGACTGGTTTAAACAACACTGGAAAGATCAAACAGTAAGTAACGCTCAAAAACAAGCGTCCTTACTAAAGCATATTTTGCGCAAACCACTACAAAACATGCCTATCAAACAACAAATTATCAGTGATTCCAGAAACTATCTAAACGCCTTACCGAGCAGTTACCTTTATTACTCCCTGGCAAAAGAATCCTTCCCAGTAGCCAAGGAAAAAATAACGGTTGAAGGATTTGAGTTGGCTGCAACTGAAGTTCCTGTGTATTTTACTAAAGCCGGTTTTGAAGTGGCCATACAAGACATTCCTAACATCAGCAATAAACTGCAAGCAGAAAATTGGGTGCTTGGTCGGCAGGATTTGGCGCAGCTGCCAACCCTGCTCACGCAAGCCTACTGTTTTGATTATGTAACTTGGTGGCAGGCGTTTATGCGTAAATCACAGCCGGTGCATTATCAAGATTACCAACAGGGCAGCCAAGTAACAAAAATATTACAACAGTCAAAATCAATTACTACGCTTATTGATTTAATTCAACAACAGACAAAGCCAGATTTAACCAATAGCGCCTCGCTGTTCAATCAATTCATAGCCAACCAATTTACCGACTTGAATTTAATGAGCCCATCCAGCGTCCAAGAGCTCAACCTAAAAATAACCGAACTGGCTCAATTTAATTCCGTTCTTGCTGTTGTAAACGACGGCGGTAAAACTGCTTTTAACATGACCAAATCACGATTTACCAATGACAATGCAGCAGACACCATCAGCCTCTTGTTTAATCAGGCCAAGCAATTACCAGAACCATTAAAAGCATGGACCAATCAATTGGCTGCTGACACTTGGATCATTTTAATAAAGGACAGCCGTCAATACATCAACCAACAATGGCAACAAACAGTCTATAAGGAATTTCAAGACACCATGGCCCAGCGTTATCCCTTTGAGCCCACACAAAAGAATGAAATTACTGTAGCCAATTTCAATCATTTTTTCTCGACACATGGGGTCCTAAATACCTTTACGGAGCACTTTATTAAACCATTCCTGGACGTTTCCAGTGCAGAATGGAAACCTAAAGTAGTCAATGAATTTGTACTGGCCATCTCTAATGAAGCCATTGATGAAATCATACGTGCCAATATTATTACCAATATGTTTTATCCCAATCACGGCGACGACAGCAGCATTAATTTCAGCCTACAAAAAATCAATCTGGATCCCGTAGTTGCCAATTTAACTTTAGAGATAGGCAAAACCAAGTTAACCGACAATCAAGAAAGTGATTCGTTCATCCGCTTCACCTGGCCACAAGAAAATGCCAAGCTAAGCTTAGACTCCATTGAAGGCCAGCACTACGAAATAGCCGAACAAGGCACCTGGGCACTGTTTAAATTATTAGAAAAAGTGAATGTCCTCGTTGATGAGCAAGACAGCTCCAGCTTGCAGATTCTCTTTGAAATAAACAGTAATTCAGGCCGTTATTTATTAAAAACCAATAACAAGGTAAACCCTTTTACACCGGGTATTTTAAATGGCTTTAAGCTTAATGAGGCTTTGGTATAAAATCAAATTAAGATGCGGTGACCCTGTGAATTATCCAAAATACTCGACAACTCATTGAAACAGCGTCTATGATTAGAACGACTCTGTCAAATTAAGGATAATTTATGAGTGAGCTAAAACATGATATTAACACTACTGTTGTTAATCTAAACCGTAACTGGGGATGGGTGCTAGGATTAGGAATCCTCTTTGTCATTTTAGGTTGTATTGGTCTTGGCATGGCGGTTGGCTTAACGCTTGTGAGCATGCTCTTTTTCGCGGCTTTATTAATCATTGCTGGCATCACACATATTGTGGATGTATTCAAACACAAAGATTGGAAAGCTATAATCTGGCAAGCATTAATAGCCGTCTTATATATAATCGGTGGTTGCGTTGTCTTTTACGACCCCTTTTTAGCCTCAACCTTAATTACCGCCCTCTTGGCAGGCATCCTAATCGTTATAGGAATAACCCGTATCATCATGGCCATAAGCTTAAAAGACTCAAAAGGCTGGGGATGGTTATTTTTAGCAGGTATTACCGCTATGATTCTTGGTCTATTAATCATACTGCAATGGCCTATCAGTGGACTCTGGGTAATAGGCATGTTTATTGCCATTGAAATGTTAATGACTGGCTGGACCTATATTTTTATCGCTCTTGCATTGCGCCAATAAGAAACTATATTGCGCACGCTCACAATCTGCGGTTTTCGCGTAGCCTTGATGCAGCGCAGCGTAATCAAGGTTTCCATGTGCTATTTAAATGGTTAAAACCTTGATTACGCTGCGCTGCATCAAGGCTACGCTACCCACCTAAAAACCACAGATTGTGACCGCGCGCAGTATAACTTATATTGCGCACGGGCAATCGCATCTAAATTGCCCTGAATAACTTCCTGTTTTAGCATCAATTAATGCTATGATATACTTACTGTTCAACAAGCCTTCTGCCTCTCATGAGCCTAAAAACAATACGTATTGCCACCCGTCGCAGCCCCCTTGCCTTATGGCAAGCCAATCATGTCAAAGAACAACTATTAACACATTGGCCACAGCGAAGCTTTGAATTAGTACCCATGAGCACCTCTGGTGATCGGTTTCTCAAAGACAAGCTTCTGGCAATTGGCGGTAAAGGTTTGTTTGTTAAAGAATTAGAAGAAGCATTATTAGATAATAGAGCCGATATTGCGGTTCATTCGACCAAAGACATGCCTGCAGAATTTCCTGTAGGGCTTAGCTTGACGGCCATTTGCAAAAGAGACAACCCTTTAGACGCCCTCATCAGCATCGACTTTAAAAGTCTTGATGCCTTGCCGCAGCAAGCAACAGTAGGTACAGCAAGCCTTAGACGTCAAGCGCAATTATTAGCCTACCGCCCTGATTTACAAATTAAATCCTTGCGTGGCAATATCAATACCCGTCTGGACAAACTCCAAGCGGGAGAGTACCACGCCATAATCCTTGCAGCTGCTGGTCTTGAACGCATGGGTTTTGAACATGCCATTACCGACATCATAGCAGATGAAATCATGCTGCCTGCCTGTGGTCAGGGTGCACTGTGTATCGAATGCAGAACTGATGATCCTGAAATACAAATGATAGTTGCTCACTTGAATGATCCGCTGTCCTCACTGTGTGTGCACATTGAGCGCAAAGTGAATGCACAACTGGGTGGCAATTGCCATGTTCCTTTAGCCGTGTTTTGTAAACCGACAACATCCAAGCAACTGTTGTTACGAGCACAAGTCATGGCACTTGATGGCAGCAAATCAATCTATGACAGTCAAACAGGTACTGTAGATCAAGCCGCTCAATTGGCAGATCGTTGCACGCAGGCTTTATTAGCACAAGGTGCTGCACAGCTGCTCCAATCAATTCCATCATGACCCAATCCCTGCACGGCTTACGTATTTTAAATACCCGTCCCAAGGCTCAAGCCCAGATGCTGAGTAAGAGCATCATTGATGCCGGTGGCCTGGTTATCGAATGCCCCACCCTGCAGATTACGGCTACTGACCAGCATTGGCTGGACTTAATCCCTGATCTGCGACTCGTCGACCAGGCTATTTTTATTAGTGCCAACGCAGTACATTTTTGTTTTCGACTGCTTAGGGAAAAAAAAATAAACTGGCCAGCTCAGATCAAAGTCATTGCAATAGGCTATGGAAGCGCCCGCGCGCTCCATGACCATGCAATTACGGTCAATGAAGTTCCTGAACTGCCTGATAGCGAACATTTATTAGCACTCAAGACAATACAGTCGCTAAAGAATCAAACCGTGCTATTATTTAAAGGAGAGGGAGGCAGAACTCTGATTGAAGACACTTTAGTACAACGAGGGGCAACGCTGTTAAAACTACTCGTGTATCAAAGAGGGGTGCCAAAAACAGGTCACCAATTTATTGAATCCATATGGCGCGATGATTTGGTAGACATGATACTGATTACAAGCGAGCAATCTTTAATCAACCTGTTTCATATTTTTGGTAAAGCAGCCCATAACTGGTTACAAAGTAAGGCGTGTTTGGTCATTAGTGACCGGTTGGCTGATTCGGCTGCGTTATTTGGTATGAGTCGAATTATTATCAGTCACCCTCAGCAAATGATGAAGACGTTGTTTGACTATGCCGCACAGAGCATCAATAAAGGATTAAGCCATGGCCAAGAGCAATGAAGTAACAACAGAAACAACACCATTAGAACCAAGTCCAATAATAAAGCCACAGAAGACGAGCGGGCCTAAAAACAATGCCCTACTTATAGGCTTTACTCTTATTCTTGCCATTGCCGCACTAGCAACTGCATTGTATACCTGCGAGCAAAGTCAACAATTACAAAAAAAACTAAGACAGGACAACGCCAATTTATTAGCCCAAGTGGACCAATTAAAACACGAGCAAAACAACAGGCTACAAGAAATAGACACAAAAACCAATAACAGCCAACAAAGCCAACAAGCGCTACAGGACAAAATAGACCATTTAGACCAACAAATGTCTTCCTCGCTAGGCCAACGCTTCTTCCAAACCCAAGACTGGTTGCTACTTAAAGTGCGTTACTGTCTTGAGTTAGCACAAATCAACACGCATTGGAGTAATGATTTTGACACCTCAGCTGCTCTGATGCAGCAAGCAGATACTTTATTAAAGCAATTAAACGGACCACAAATTTTTGCCATAAGACAAGCTTTAGCTGAAGAAATTTCACAACTAAAAGCCATACCCAATATTGATGTGGCCGGCGTACTCAGCCAATTAGACGCAGCACAAAACAGCATCAGCAACCTGCCCATCCACGCCACTTTAGATGACAGAGCATCAAAAGCCAAAGAAGTACTGCCGAAGGCAGCCAATCCTTCCTCCTGGCGTTCCCGTTTACAAGATAATGTACATTTGCTGGAGCAATTTGTTGTCATTCGCCGCAATGATGAACCCATTCAACCGCTAATGTCGCCTTTTTTTGAATCCATATTAAGAGAAAGCATTCAACTGAACCTCCAGCAAGCACAATGGGCAGTGCTTAATAATAATGCGTCGGTCTTTCAATCAGCGCTAAAGCAAGCCATCACCAACCTTAAAAGAACCTTTAATGAAGAAGCACAAAGTACCGTCGCAGTCATAAAGCAATTAACTGAATTACAAAAAACGCAATTAACGCAAGAAAAACCCGTCATTGAACTGGCACTCCCTCTACTGAACCAATTTATTGATCATAGAGAAGTGCAGTTGAATCAGATAAATAACAGCGAAAAAGGAGAAAAGCAGCCATGATGCGCATTTTGCTTGCTTTTGTTGTTTTATTAGGTGCTGTTTTTCTAGGCCTGCAATTAAATTATGATTCTGGTTATGTATTAATAGCCATTAACCATTGGACCATAGAAACCACTTTATGGGTCATGGTATTCACGTTAATACTCTTGTTCCTAATAATGCATGTCGCACTGCATTTGTTTAATAAAATAACCCATATTCCAGGCGCACTAAATAAATGGCACTCCAAGAAACTAATACAAAAAGCTCAAGAAACAACGCACAAAGGACTGATAGAATACAGTGAAGGTTATTGGTTAAACGCAAAAAATCATTTAATTCAAGCAGTACCCAATACCGATACGCCTTTGCTCAATTATTTAACTGCCGCACGTGCCGCTCAAAAAATGGGCGATGGCAAACTGCGCGATCAATATTTACGAGAAGCCCAACAATCCATGCCTGAAGCTAAAATTGCCGTTGAATTAACCCAGGCGCAATTACAATTAGCCAATTGTCAATGGGAACAAGCCCTAGCGACATTAAGACATTTGCAGGATTTAGCACCTCGTCATCCTTATGTATTAAAACTTCTCATGCACCTCTATGAAGAAGTCAGAGATTGGACCCAACTTATAGCGCTGTTACCTTCACTAAGAAAAAATAAAGTCATTAACAAAAATGAATTTGAACAATTGGAAAAAAACACCTATTTAAAAGCACTGGCCGATCTTGCGAAACAAAACCAAGCAGAAGCAATCACTGCTTTATTTCACGCGCTGCCTAAATCATTAGCTAAAAATCCAGAGCTGGTTGCGGAGTATGTGCGCTTTTTATATTGCAATCCGGACTGTAATGCAGATGCAGAAGTTTTATTACGCCACTGTCTACGTAAAGAATTCAACACCCAACTCATTGAACTGTATGGATTACTCCTCAGCGACGAACATCAGTTAACTTTTGCTGAATCTTTACTCAAAAAAAACCCCCATTCAGCAGCCCTGCATTTGTGTTTGGGACGACTCTGCCTCACGCGACACTTATGGGGTAAAGCCAAAAAACATTTGGAACAAGCTAATGAGATAGAGCCCTCACCTGTCATTTATGTTGCGCTGGGCAAGCTGCATGAACGGTTAAATGATCAGCCTCTGGCCTGTATGCACTATAAAAAAGGCTTGGAGTTAGCGACTAAAAACATGCGCTAGAATGAGTGCCATACTGCGCATAGTCAACAAACTGCGGTTTTAAGTAGATCGCGTAGCCTTGATGCAGCCATATCCTTACCCATAAGTCAGCACAAAAAGAAAAATACAATGAACCAATAGGGCTCGTCATTGCGAGGCCACGAAGCAATTCAGAGCGTTCGGAGTGACAGCCGCTGGATTGCTTCGTAGCCTCGCAATGACGCACTGTTTGAGTACTGTGTGTGATTTTATAACTATTTTCAACGAGATAATTTGTGGGTAACGATATGGCTGCAGCACAAAACAGAAAAACGCAATGAACCAATAGGGCTCGTCATTGCAAGGCCACGAAGCAATCCAGTGAGTTCGGAGTGACGGCCGCTGGATTGCTTCGTAGCCTCGCAATGACGCACTGTTTGAGTACTGTGTGTGATTTTATAACTATTTTGCATGAGATAACTTGTGGGTAACGATATGGCTGCATCAAGGCTACGCGCTAAAACCGTAGTTTGTGGCTGCACGCAGTATAACGCGTTGATTTGCTGCTACTACTTCTGATTGAACCGAGGGGAAAAATGACAGTGCACTCACACAAACCGTGTTACTAACAGGGCGCTCAACACCAGACCCATCCTTTAACCCCTCATTATTCTTGATTTGAGTCGGCTCATTATCTAAGGTTACATCCTGTTTGTTTGTGCTTTCAAGAACGGTGCTGTACACATGAGTATACGCCTCCTCTACCCGTTTGAGCTCTGTTGCTACTTGTTCTCTAATGTAAGAGTCATTACATTTTTGCAAGTACTTTTTGATGGCATGTACGGTTACAATGGCAACTATAAGAACAACACTAACCAGCATTCCACCAGGGACAAAACACCAGGCAGCCATCAGACCAACGAATAAAAGCGCTGCGACCAGATTTATCAATGCGGCATTTCTGTGCTTTATAAAACCAAATTCAAGCCGCGCATGCGCTTTATGAGTCAGTAAGGGATCGTCATCATGAACTTCAGGCCTGTTTTTATCCTCAATGTGGTTTTGAATCAAACAAAACACCTCTTTCATCACATCAATAGCTGATGCGGCCACAAATAAAGTCGCTATTAAAGGACTCATAGTAGTAGCTGCAGCTGTCATCCAAATACCATAACCTGTAGCAGTGACAGTAAAATGTGCCAGTACAAAAAATCCATCGCGTATTTTAACAAAGGTGGTTTTTTTCTTATCAAAATAATCTTGTGACAAATCATATAAGGCAATAACACCATGATAAAACAACCCCGCAACAGGCAGTGTAATGACCACAGTAACTGCCTCTTGAACCAGTGCAACTATAGAGGTAGTCGCCACAGCAATTACCGCAGGAATTGCCAATGTCACTCCAATAAAAAGCCACTCCTCCATGCTGAAGACCAACTGTCCATCTATTAATTCAAGAATATAGTCAATCTGATGATGCCCTTGTTTTTTTAATTCAACCAAGAGATCATAAACTGTCAACTTAAAACCAAAATAGCGACCCCATTCATTCTTAGGGATGTTTAGATTTTTTAGTAAAGCAGAAATACCCGCAATCAGCGCATCATTAGAATCAATAGTAATCAAACAAAAATGCTTATTGATGGCTATTTTTCTATTTTTATACAAGCCCATATAATGCTGCAGATCATCCGGCTTACCACCACTGACATAAGTATTAAATTGATTTATACTACTAATAAGGGATGTCACGCGACGAAGATCACTAAAGTGGTATTGATTGGTAGCCATTATATACCGTATCCATAACATATCAACGTCGCGAGAAAACGCTGTCATAACCATACATAAGGGATTATTCATGCTTCAATTATTGTTTTTTATTACCCTGTTATTTTCTTCACTGACCAATGCACAAGATCGTGAAATCGCTATTACCATAGATGACCTACCACTTGTTGCTTCAAGAATGAATACGCCAAGCAATCAGCAACGCTCAACAGAGCGTTTTACCAGTATTGTTCAAGCCCTACAAAAATACAAAGTGCCTGCCATTGGCTTTGTGATTGCTGGCGCAATAGAAAAAGGACAGTGGGCGTTTCTTGAGCAATTTCGTCAAGCAGGCTTTATGCTAGGCAATCATACTTATTCACACTATAATTTAAACAGTATGAGTGCGGAAAAGTACATTGCAGATATTGATAGAGCCGATAAAATTCTTGCCCCTATAGAAACAGAGCCTAAATATTTCCGTTATCCTTATCTTGCCGAAGGCAACAAAAATACCAAACAAAAAGTTTATGACTATCTGGCTGCGCACCATTACACCATTGCGCCGGTAACGATTGACAGTAAAGACTTTGACTTTAATGAAACAACCTATAAAGTCCCCTTTCATTCCAGAACAAACTACATCAACCAACTGAAACCACGCTATCTGGCTTATATATGGAAGCAAACACTAGCAGCAGAAAAAAGATCGCAAGGACGAAATACCAAGCAAATCTTATTAATTCACGCCAATGTGCTTAACAGCTATTTATTAGGTGATATTCTGGAAATGTATCAAAAAAATGGCTATAAATTCATCAGCTTAACTGAAGCCTTAAAAAATCCTGCGCCAGTAATCAAGTTATCGGCAACTCAAGATAAATTAGGCACAGACATAGAAGACGAACTTTTAAACATTAAGGCCTTGAAATAAGGCAGTTTTAGACTAGGGCCTGTCGTCAATTCGCTAGGATGACAATCGTTACCTTGAAAAATGCTCGAATTAGGGATGAAAAAGGTTGGCAAATGGACGGTCTCATGATTCTAGCATTATTCCTGACGGAGTCCCTTCGCCCGCTGGCGGGAGAAGGTGCCCGACAGGGCGGATGAGGGTGGATCAAAGAACATCGCCATCAGAACCTATTCCAAATACCATAAAGTGCAGCAGAAATAGCAATAAGACCCATTACAATAATAAAATTATTTCGCAACGGCGTAGCGTACTGCTTCATGGCAGGTACTTTTGCAATAGCATACATTGGCATCAAAAACAGGATGGCGGCAATCACTGGACCACCAAGTGTTTCTATCATGTTCAAAATATTTGGATTTAAAGTAGCAACGGCCCAACAAGATAAAACAATAAACACCTCTATCGCCCACTTAATGTGATGGTCGCTCAGAGATTTACCACAAGAACGCAAAGATTTGGTGAGTAAACCATGCAGCCCTTCTCTTGCACCCAAATAATGCCCTAGAAAAGATTTTGCAATAGCAATAAATGCAACCAAGGGCGCAACGTAAGTTACCATTGGCGTGTTAAAATGACTGGCTATGTACGATAAAATTGAAATATTTTGTTGTTTTGCCAAAGCTAAATCGTGAGGCGACAAACTAAAAACACAGCTCAATACAAACATCATAACGGTTACAATCATCATAATGTGGCTGTATTTTAAAATTTGCGAGCTTTTTGCATCAGCTTGATTGCCGAAACGTTGTTTCTGACTGACTGCAAACGATGAAATAATGGGCGAATGATTAAAAGAAAACACCATTACTGGAATCACAAGCCACAAAGTTTTTAACATACTGTGAGTGCCATGCACATTGCTATGATGAAAGATGGCGCCATTCCAATGCGGTACCAAGTACAACGACAGCATGACTAAAATAGCCACAAAGGGATAGACCAACACACTCATGGACTTAATAATAATTTCTTGACCAAAGCGCACTATGCTCATCAGCGCCAAAATAAGAATAAGCGCCAACACAACCCGTGGAGGCGCTGTAAGATTCATTTGGTGGGTAATAAAATGTTGCGTGGTGTTGGTAATAGCAACACTGTACATCAGTAAAATAGGATAAATGGCAAAAAAATACAACAGCGTTAATAAGCTACCCGCAATCGGACCAAAATATTGCTCAACCACGTCGGTAATGTCATTGTGATCGCCCGAACCTGAAAGTACAAACCGACACAAAGCCTGATGTGACCAATAAGTCATAGGGAAGGCCAAGAGCAACATAATGATCAACGGCCAAATGCCATTTAACCCAGCATCAATGGGTAAAAACAACACTCCTGCGCCAATGGCTGTGCCATACAGGCTTAGCATCCACACCCGATCTTGCTTGCGTTCAGCCACATCATCATTGAATGCAGCAGCAGTGGTTATTGCAGTATAATTTTCGGACATTGTTGTGCGCCCTCATGAAAACAAAAAAACAATCTGTCCATTAGATTAACACGATAGATTCGGATCCGTCAAGATACACCTCAGGGGCAGGGTGTCATTTAAAATGATGGGCGTAGCCTTGATGCAGCG
>JBIODT010000012.1:0-23809 GCA_044445305.1 Legionellales bacterium
AATCAACGTCGTTAAATTGCAGGTAATATACATCTTGCCATGCCGCAAACTTTAAATTCTGAGGCGACATTGATTTATAAAAATTTTTTCGCGTTAAAACTTGAATGGCTTTAACAACATCATCTTTGTTAAAGCCAAGTATAACCATTCCTTGAACCGCACTATTAGTCATTACTAGATTTTTAGGGGCACTAAATACCTTTTGTATGTGCTCTAGTGAATAACTAGGTACGTTTCTTTGGCTCATTCTTCTTTCCATCAACCTTTAATGGTTATTATAGTATAAAACACAATTAACCTCAAAGGTTAATTGCTGTTGGCGCTGGTTTATTATTGCGTCAAGTTAGAAGCCTCGTCGCAAAACATTTAGAAGATCATGTTTTCAGTGTATACTAAAGATTGATTCTAAATACGGGTTCTAATCCATGAGCTGGTTTAAAAAATTACTGCCATCAAGAATAAGCACTGAAACCACCCAAAAGAAGGGGGTTCCAGAGGGGTTATGGGTTAAATGTTTGGGTTGTAATGAGGTGCTTTATAGTACTGAGTTGGCCAAAAATTTAATGGTTTGTCCTTCTTGTGACTTTCACCACCGAGTGTCTGCACGTGTTCGAATTGCTCAGTTTCTTGATGAACCCGGGCAGGAAGAAATTGCCGCTCATTTAGAACCAATAGACCGATTGAAATTTAGAGATTCTAAAAAATACAAGGACCGAATTTCTCAAGCGCAAAAAGCAACGGGTGAGAAGGAATCCATTGTTGTGGTAAAAGGCACCTTGTTACAGCAACCCGTTGTTATAAGTGTCTTTGAATTTAACTTCATGGCAGGATCTATGGGGGCCACTGTTGGTGAGAAGTTTGTTCGTGCTATTACGCTGGCTACATTAGAAAAAAGACCTTATATTTGTTTCACCGCCAGTGGTGGGGCTAGAATGCAAGAGGGGCTTTTTTCTTTAATGCAAATGGCAAAAACCTCTGCTGCTTTGGCTAAATTTTCTGAAACTGGATTGCCCTTTATTGTGGTTTTAACTGATCCTACTTTGGGTGGGGTTTCAGCAAGTTTTGCAAGTCTTGGTGATGTTATTATCGCTGAGCCTAATGCTTTAATTGGCTTTGCGGGACCAAGAGTAATTGAGCAAACGGTAAGACAGACGCTACCTGAGGGCTTTCAACGCAGTGAGTTTCTTTTAGAACATGGCCATATTGACATGATTTCAGCACGTAAAGATCTACGCTCAACAATTGCAGAACTGGTCGCTAAATTAACGTGTTAAACAAACCCTGGGCTGAATGGGATTTAACCCAATGGCTGGATGTCCTAGCCAATACAAACCAACAGGAAATTCAGCTGGGATTGACTCGGATTCTGAGCGTGGCTCTGAAATTAAAGTTACAGATTCAGTCGTGTAAAGTGATTACCGTTGGTGGAACTAACGGTAAAGGCTCGACGGTTTCAGCTCTGGAAATGATTTACCACACTGCTGGATATAAGGTGGGTGCGTATACTTCGCCTCATTTACTTTCATTCAATGAACGCATCCGTGTCAACTTAGTACCTATCTCTGATGATGCCTTATGTTTGGCTTTTGGTATCGTGGAAGAGGCGCGTGAATCAATTGTTCTTACCTATTTTGAAATGACCACACTTGCTGCCTTGTTGTATTTTAAGCAACAAAACCTCGATGTTATTATTTTAGAAGTTGGCTTGGGTGGTAGGCTGGATGCCACTAATATTGTTGATGCTGATTTATCAATTATTACTACCATTGATTTTGATCATCAGGATTTTCTTGGTGATACCTTGGATGCCATTGGCTTTGAAAAAGCAGGAATACTGCGTAAAGACAAACCATTTATTTATGCAGACAGTAACCCACCTTCCAGTATTATTGATGTGGTAAAAAAATTAAATACACCTCATTACTTTTATGGAATAGACTATTCCATAGTGACTCATTTAGAGGATTGGGAGCTTCATTATTTAGACCAACACTTAATACATTTACCAATACCAAAAATTCAGATTAAATCAGCAGCTGCTGCAATAATGGCCAGCATATTATTGCAGCATGACTTGCCAGTATCCTCTAAACATCTAGATTGCGCGCTTGAGGCTGTTTTTATACCTGCTAGACTGCAGTTGTTACAACGTGGTGACATCAGTATTTTATATGATGTCTCTCATAATCCACAGTCCGCACGATTGCTTGCTGACAGGCTGCGCACCTTAAAAAACAGTACAAAAATCCACGCTGTATTTTCAGCATTAAAAGACAAAGACATTATAGGATTAATTAACCCCTTAAAGGATTATGTTGATTGCTGGTATCCTGCGCAAATCGATCCATTATCATGTGCTCGTGCTGCTGAGGCTGATTTTTTGCTTGCAAAATTACGAGAAGCTGAAATTTTTGTAGAAATTTGTTATAATAGTCCAATTATTGCCTTTGAAGCTGCATTCAAGCAGGCTATGGCAGGTGACATCATTGTTGTTTATGGGTCATTTTTTACGGTTAGTGATGTAATGAGCAGCTGCATGCAAAAAGACGCATGCACTTTTTTCCAAAAGGAGATCTTATGAAGCTGGTAATAGATGAGAGATTAAAACACCGTTTAATTGGGTTGGCGGTTATTATATCCTTAGGTGTGATTTTCGCTCCTGCTGTGATGCGCAAGTCAAATCAGCATCTTGAGGGTACTTTTAGTATGAATATAAAATTACCACCTAAACCTGCGCTACCTGAGATTACTGCTGTTGATAAGACTGAGCTGTTCAAAACCATCAAAATAGCCACCGTTGACATTCCAGATGTCTCTGCTAAAAAACAAGTATCGGCTCTCATTAAGGCAGAGCGCATTACGCCCAAATTAGCTGTTGCTGCACCAGGTAGTAAATCAAAACCCGTATTGCTGGCATTAAATCATTCTGCTAAAAAAACAACAGTAGCGGTTAAAAAATCAATACCAAAACCAACCAGCCGGAAGGCCCTGGTAAAAGTCACAACCAACCATTTCGTGGTGCAATTGGCATCTTTTAATCAAATATCCAAAGCACAAACGCTTATTAATCAGTTACGTGATAAAGGTTTTAAGGGAAGCATCGTTAAAACTGCAGCGCCAGAAGGTACTATTTATAAAGTTCATGTAGGTCATTCGCAAAACAAACAAGACGTTGATAAATTGAAAATACAATTAGCCAGTACGATGCGGTTGAATGGCTTTATAGTGAATACTGGAGTTAGTTAATGATGCAATTACAATGGGTTGATATCGCTATTATTAGCATTATTGGTTTGTCTGTACTAACAGGTCTGTTTAGAGGTTTTGTTAAAGAGCTCGTTGCTTTATGCGTCTGGGTGTTGGCCATATGGTTAGGGTACCACTATGCAGCAAGTTTAGATCCCTGGTTAAGCGGTTACATACAAGACAAAACGGTGCGTACTGTTGTGGCATTTATCGGCATACTGTTTGCTACTTTATTGGCGGGTGGTATCGTAAATACCCTTCTTAGCTTTATATTGAAGCGTTCCGGATTAAGTGGTACAGACAGGACTTTGGGCATGTGTTTTGGTTTTTTACGAGGTGTTTTTATTGTGGCACTGATTATGGTTGCAATGAAAATGACCTCATTTCCATACCAACAATATACTCATGATTCAACGCTTTATGCTCGATTTGATCCCTTAGTCGATTGGCTTTCTGAGCATATGCCCGCGTTTATTAAGCAAGTGAAGACTATAGATAAAACTGAGAACATCATTGATACAGTTGCAACTGTTTAATATAGTTGCAAACCTCGTCGGGAAGTAGGCCAGATGTCATTTTTTCTTGTTTGATTTCCTCTCTAATCAGAGTAGAGGAAATTGTATAATTTCCTGCGTCAAATAAAACAACCGATCCGGCGAGACTCATTAATAAGTCTGTTTTATTTTTTGTTTGATGGTTTTTAAGAAGCTTTTTTATAGCTTCTGACGTAATGCTTTTTTGTCTTGATAATTCGGCCCTATTGATTACCAATAGATTCGCTAACTGCGGTATTTTTTCCCAATGATGCCATTGAGGAAGCGAAAGAAATGCGTCATGTCCAATAATTAAAGTTACAGATGCTGTTGGATTTTCTGTTCTCAAGCTTTCTAAAGTGTCCACCATGTAGGATGGCGACTCACGATGTATCTCACGCAAATCCAGTTGAAACTCTGGGTGCGGTTTAATGGCCAAATTCAGCATTGCTATTCTTTGTTCACTATTGGCCAAAGAAGGGGACTTTAAGACAGGTGCTTTGCAAGGAAGAAAATAATAACGGTCGAAATGAAAGGTGTTTTGTATGTTAATGCTGGTTTGAATGTGTCCATTGTGTATGGGATCAAAAGTTCCTCCAAAAATGGCTATACTGTGCATGTTCTTCCCAAGCAGATTGACAGAGCCAGGCGCTCCAGAGACATCCATATGTGGGTGTTGGTACCTGATTTAATACCATCATCCATCATTTGACATTGATGCAGTAGCTTTTGACAAACAGCGTCATCTAGACGCTTCAGGCTGATTTGGTAAAGACCAACACGTTGCGGCCATATTTTTAATTGATTGGCTGCAGCAGTCATATTAATTTTTTGCGACATTAAAAAAAACAGTTGTGATAAGTTCCGCAATTCTTGCGTCAGCATCCATAAGATTAAAACAGCTTCCGTTTTATTTTGAGCTGCCTGCCTTAAAATTTGAATGGCTTTATCAGCTTGACCCAGCAGACATGCATCAATAAGCTCAAACAGTGAATGACTACACTGATCTGATAAATGCTCTAGCACATGCTGGGCATTAATTCGCGAGTTAGCGGAATGAGCCAAAGCAATTTTTTCGATAACTTGAGCACAAGCAAGCATGTTTCCTTGCGTGTATTGATGAATCAAACCTGGAACATCTGGCTCGAATTCAATGGCTGTACTTCTTAATTGACTTGCTATCCAGTTTTTCATCGCATCAGAACTCAGCGGATAAGCAACCACAACCACAACTTGCTCATGAGCGGCCAACCACATTATCTGTTTCGCGGCGACATTGGGTGCACGAATGACAATGAAGCTACGCGTGTTTACTGAGTTCAAGTATTGCATCAGGATTTTTTTACCTGCCGCATCTATGGTTTTTTTCTCAAAAGAAGCAATTATAAACGTGGTTTCAGAAAATAAGGAGTAACTGTTTGCCTCCTCAGTAACTTGACGCCAGTCATCCGCTGAGTTGACCGATATTGGGTTGCCATCACAATCATGCGACTTTTTTATTGTTGACTTGATAATATTGAACGCTTCTTCCAGAAGGTAATTATCTTGGCCAATAAGTACGTAGATCGGTGCAATTTTTTTTTGTATCTGTTGCGCCAGCGCTTGTTGTTTAATTTGCATGATAAACCTTAATCCAACTTTACAGATCCTAATCTATTAATGAGTTGAACGACAGCCTCTTGCCGCATTTCATTAATTAAAATGGTTTCCTCGTCATTTGAACCAAGTATACGATCATTATTTACAGTAAGCTGCCGACTAACAGATACTTGTCTAGATGCCTTAATTATTTGCCCTTTGCGGGTCTGTAGCATATATCCCACTGATAAGGTTAATTGGTATTGTCGGGGATTGGTGCTGGCGCCAACGCTAACAATTTGTCGCTGGTAAGTGACATGATTTATAATAAGCCAATAATGAGCCAAAGCAGGCTCAGGATTAACCTCAATATGATATCCCTCAAGAGTAGATTTGAGCATAGAAACAAACTCTAGATCATTACTTTTAGAACTAATTGCAACATTGGTTAGCCATTTGGGAACATCTATCATACCACGCAAATGAAAGCCACATGCTGACAAAAGCAAACTGATAAGAAGTAGTGGTATAAAGCGTTTTTTCATTAACCAGCAACCAGATTTATCAAGTGTCTGTGTGCAACAATAATTGTTTTTTTAACGGTCTGTGCCACAAGAAACTCTTTGGCCTCTTCTTTGGCTGTTTCAATTAACTCATCTTCTGCTGTATCTACGGCAGCAATAAATTGTGCTCGAAGCTTGCCATTTACTTGCACCACATAAGTCACTTCATCTGTTTTCAAAGCACTCTTATCCACCTTCGGCCATGGGGCATCAATAATGGCTTTTTCAAAGCCCAATTGTTGCCATAAATAATGACAAATGTGTGGGGTAATAGGAGCAAGCAGTCTGAGTAAGATACTCACAGCAGAATGAATGAAAAATCGGTCTTCTTCAATTTCGATTGAGTAAGTGGAGATCTCATTAAATAATTTCATACAGCCTGAAACCACAGTATTAAATTGATTGCGCTCATAGTCATTAGAGGCTTGAGCAAGTGTCTGATGTACTACATGACGTGATTTTTTTAAGCGGCTGGGTGCTTGTTGCCAATCAACAGCAGTATTGCCACTCAAAATGATGTCGTTGATATCAATGATCATGTCAATGTGTTGGTGTGAAAAAACCCACAAGCGTTTAAGAAAACGGTGTGCGCCTTCTACTGCTGTATCAGACCATTCTAATGATTGCTCTGGTGGTGCAGCAAACATAATAAACAAGCGAGCGGTATCTGCCCCATAGGTGTTAATAAGGTTGTTGGGATCAATAACGTTACCAACAGACTTTGACATTTTATGCCCGTCTTTCAATACCATGCCTTGAGTTAATAAGGCTTTAAAGGGTTCATCAGAATTAACCAGGCCTTCATCACGCATTAATTTATGAAAAAATCGGGCGTAGAGTAAGTGCATAACGGCATGCTCAATGCCACCAATATATTGATCTACTGGTGTCCAGTATTTGGCTCTGTCATCAAGCATGGCATTTTCTTGGCCTTTACAAGCAAAACGCGCGTAGTACCATGAAGATTCAATAAAAGTGTCAAAAGTATCGGTCTCACGGCTTGCATCTTGGCCGCATTTGGGACAAGTTACATTAACAAATTCATTACAATGAGCAAGAGGAGAGCCATTACCAGTAAACGCTACATTTTCGGGTAGTTCTACTGGTAAGTCATGTTCTGGAACGGGAACTATGCCACATTGATCACACAAGATCATGGGTATGGGTGTGCCCCAATACCTTTGTCTTGAGACGCCCCAATCACGGAGTCGGTAATTGATAGTGGCCTTACCCGCATCACGATCTTCGAGAAATTTAGTAATGGATTCCATTGCTTGCGATGATGTCAGATTATCAAACTGAGCAGAGTTTACTAGTATGCCTTCACCAGTAAAGGCTGATTTTTCAAAATCATGTGTTGAACCACTTGTAGGTTCAATGACCTGCTGGATGGGTAAGCTGTATTGTTGGGCAAATTCCCAATCTCTTTGATCATGAGCCGGTACTGACATTACAGCGCCAGATCCGTACTGCATTAGTACAAAATTTGCAATCCATATAGGTACGTCTTTTCCACTGACAGGATGCGTTGCTGTCATGCCAGTTGCTATGCCACGTTTTTCCATAGTGGCCAGCTCTGCCTCTGACATTTTAGTCCCTTGGCAACTGTCAAGAAAAGCTTTTACATCGGCATTGTGGAGGCCTGCCTCTCGCGCTATAGGGTGATCGGTTGCGACCGCAAGGTAGGTTGCTCCCATTAAAGTATCCGGGCGGGTAGTATAGATTTTTAACCGCTTAGAGTAGTTAATTACATTGAAGTATATTTCAGTACCCGCAGAGCGCCCAATCCAATTGCGTTGCATTTGCTTGACTTGTGCCGGCCATTCATCGAGGGTGTCTAATGATGTAAGAAGCTCATCGGCATAAGAGGTTATCTTGATAAACCACTGTGAAATTTCTTTGCGTTCAATTAATGCGCCTGATCGCCATCCTCGACCGTCAACCACTTGCTCATTAGCTAAGACGGTTTGATCGACTGGATCCCAATTAACAACGGCATTTTTTTTATAAACCATGCCTTTTTCAAATAACCGTATAAAAAACCATTGCTCCCAACGATAATATTCAGGATCACAAGTAGTGAGCTCGCGCCGCCAATCATAGGCGTTACCAAGACGGAGGAATTGCTCTTTCATAGCTGCAATATTTTTCTTAGTCCATTCGGCTGGAGGAATGCCATTTTTAATGGCTGCATTCTCAGCGGGTAAACCAAACGCATCCCATCCTATGGGTTGGAGTACATTTTTGCCTAAAGCACGTTGATATCGAGCTATCACATCGCCTAGGGTATAGTTACGGACGTGCCCCATGTGCAGCGTTCCACTGGGGTAGGGGAACATGGACAAACAATAAAACTTCTCTTTATTTAAGTCTTCAGTGACATTAAATGATTGTTTTTTATGCCAATAATGTTGCGCCAACTCTTCAATTTCTTGGGGTTTGTAAATATTATCCATAGTCTAATTAATCAATTTGCGGTAAATAGCTAAGGATAACCCCTCTTGTGTTTGCCAGCAATAGATTATCGAAATAACCGTACAAAAATCAAAAAAACCAAACAAAAAACTAAAATCGGATAATCATACCAGATCACCCAAGGCGTTGCGCCTACAGCAGGAAACACAGCACTTTGTAATAGCCCGGCACTAAAAGAAGGCAGCGCTTCCACTATATCGCCGTTAGCATTAATAACAGAGGATAAGCCATCATTATTAACAACAATTTGGTATCTTCCAGTCAGCAAGGAGAGCATTTGGGATATTTGTAACTGTTGATAACTTGCGAGCGAACGTCCAAACCATCCGTTGTCACTGATGGAAACAATCCATTGCGCGTCTGGCAGTTGCTGTCTTAACCAATAAGGGTAGGCAATTTCATAACAAATCAAACTGGCAATAGGGTGGTTTAAAATTTTTATCAATGGCTGCTTTTGTGCGCCGGGTAAAATATTAGGCTCAGGCAGATGAAACCAGCGATTAATGGCTACAAAAGGTTTGGGTATGTACTCACCGAAAGGGACCAATTGACGCTTAACTTGTTGTCCACTTGCTTGACCTAGAGTAATAATAGAATTGTAATAATTTACTTCATTATCATCGGTAGGTTGTAGGATGCCTAACATCAATGCGCTTTTTGCCTTGAGTGCTTTGTTATCCAAGTTACTCAAATAATCATTTAAATACCGTGCTGGTAACGGTATTGCTGACTCAGGCAATATAATTAATTGTTTTCCTAACAGTTTGTCAGTAGCCTTTTCATAGTAATTAAGTAAATTCCAAAATAAGGTCTCATCCCATTTGTCACGCATTGATAAATTGGCTTGTATGGCACCTACAGTTATAGGTTGTTTTTTTACATCGGTCCATTGCATGTTTTTAAAAACAGAAGGAAACAAAAGAAGAACAACAAAAGCCACTAAGTAGTAATAACGTTTGAAGGAACACTCACGAACAGTCAAAGCCAGCAAAGCAGCTGCAAAGGTGCAACAAAAACTCAACCCATAGATGCCAATAATGGGAGCCAAGCTTCTTAATGGCGTGTCAATTTGTGTGGTACCCACTAACAACCAAGGGAATCCTGTCATTAAATTAGAGCGAATGCATTCGCTCAAGCACCAAAGTGCGCTAAATGAACCCATAGCAAGAAAATGACGCTGCTTTATTTTAAGCAAGTTAAAAGCAGCAGCCACTAAAGCAGGGAAGAGGGACAAATAACTAATAAAAAGTAAGGTGATGACTCCCGCAAAAAAATAATTGAGTTGTCCATAATCGTGTATGCTGATAATAACCCAGGATACGCCAAAACCAAAATAACCCAGTCCAAAACTAAGACCTAAAAAGAAGCCTTGTTTCACATTGGAATTTAAAAGCCCTGAAAAGAGAATGGCGATACTTAAAATGGTGAAACCAGGTAGATGAAAAGGTGCAAAACCCAATGGGCCTAATAACCCAGCTAAAAAAATGAGGCAGTTATTTTTGCAAAGTTCCTTGGTGTTAACCTGAATGGGAGCATCTAAAACTATAGCGTTGGTTAAAGCGGCTTGCTTCATGAGTTAATCATTAGTAATAAAAGGGTGAAGATAAATGAGTCAGCCGTTAAGGTCAAGTTATCCAGCACTTATTGGCGCTCTTTAAGCATTAAAATAAGGGCGATTTATTTGGGGTATGTTATAGTAATAGCGGTATAATGCGCTGATTAATAGAGAGGGATGATATGTACAACGTAATGATTACTGGTGCTGGGAAGATAGGTAGTTTAATTGCTTGTTTATTAACCGACAGTAATAAATACCAAGTTCATTTGGCTGATTTAGAATTTAATGGTTCAGATGTGACACGGTTACTGGCTGTTTTACCTGAAATTAAAACCGTAGCATTGGATGTTACAGATGAAGTCTCTACTCAGGCTTATATAGAAAAACACGGCATCACTGCTGTGATTTCGAGTTTGCCCTTTTATTTAAATGTACAGGTTGCACGAGCAGCCAAAGCGGCTAAAGCACATTATTTTGATTTAACTGAAGATACTGCAGTTGCTAAGGCCGTCAGGGCAATGGCGCAAGATGCAGAGACTGCATTTGTTCCCCAATGTGGCCTTGCACCGGGGTTTATTAGTATTGCTGCCAACAGTTTGATGCAAGAGTTTGAACAATGCCATCATGTTAAATTACGCGTTGGTGCACTGCCGCAACGTGTGAGTAACGCACTTCATTACTCATTAACCTGGTCAACAGATGGGGTCATTAATGAGTACGGAAATCCATGTTATGGGATTGAAGCGGGTAAATTAGTCATGATGGCACCGCTTGAAGGATTAGAGTCAATTCAAATAGATGGTTGTGAGTACGAAGCTTTTAATACATCGGGTGGATTGGGTTCCCTGGCTGAATTATATGCCCACACAGTTCAGTCTATGAACTATAAAACCATGCGTTACCCAGGTCATTGTGCAAAAATGCGTTTACTGATGAATGAGTTGCGCCTGAATGAAGACAGGCCCACTTTGAAACGAATCCTGGAAAATGTTATTCCTAAAACCTACCAGGACATTGTAATTGTTTATGTCACTGTTGAAGGCATCATGCAAGGCGAATTGACAGAAAAAAGTTATGTTAAGAAAATTCATCCCGAAGTTATTCGTGGTTTAAAGTGGTCCGCCATACAAGTAAGTACTGCTGCTGGTGTTTGCTCTGTTGTGGATTTGGTTATGGGACAAAAAAACCAATACAAAGGTCTGGTATTACAAGAAAAATTTCGATTAACTGACATTCTTAACAACAGTTTTGGTCGGTTTTACGTGTAGGATGTCTTAGGAGAGGTACATGGAGTTACTAGACAGTTTAAACATACAACCCATCAATCCAGGGGCTTTTAGTGCTCATGGCTGGCAGAGTGCTAATAACGGTTCTATTTTAGAGTCCTTTAGTCCTGCCAACGGCGATAAGCTTGCTGCCATCACTACTTGTTCTGTTCAGGATTATGAGCAAATTATGATTCGTGCAGAGCAGGCTGCATTGGCTTGGAAATTGATTCCAGCGCCTAAGCGAGGCGAAATTATTCGACAAATTGGGCAAGAACTACGTCGTCAAAAAGACGCATTAGGCAGTTTGGTCTCTTTAGAAATGGGCAAATCAAAACAAGAGGGTGATGGCGAAGTCCAAGAAATGATTGATATCGCTGACTTCGCCGTTGGCCAATCACGCATGCTGTATGGCAACTCCATGCACTCAGAGCGCCCCAAACATCGAATGTACGAGCAATGGCATCCTTATGGCATTATTGGCGTCATCTCTGCGTTTAATTTTCCCGTGGCTGTTTGGGCTTGGAATGCGTTTTTAGCCGCTGTCTGCGGTAATGTAACACTGTGGAAACCCTCTGCCAAGACACCACTGTGTGCGGTTGCTGTCCAGCATGTTTGCAATGAAGTTTTACGGAAAAATAATTGTCCAGAGATATTTTCCCTAATTATCCCAAGCTCTCATGATGTGGTTGAGACCATGTTAAAGGACAAGCGCATCCCTTTGATATCGTTCACCGGTTCAACCGCGGTCGGAAAACACGTTTCGGCTGTCGTTGCTGCCCGATTAGGCAATACTATTTTAGAGCTTGGTGGTAATAATGCCATCATTTTAGATGAATCAGCAGATCTTCATTTGGCCATTCCAGGAATAGTTTTTGGTGCTGTTGGCACGGCGGGGCAGCGCTGCACCTCTACACGACGTTTGTTTGTTCATGAGACACAATATCAAGCGCTGGTTACAAAACTACAACATGCTTATGAACAAATAACTATTGGTGATCCATTAGATACTCGTCATTTAATGGGCCCCTTAATCGACCAGCTCGCTGTTGATCATTTTAAAAATGCAGTAGATAGAATTAAAAAAGCAGGTGGCCATATTGTTTATGGTGGTGAGGTATTAAAACAACCGGGATTTTTTGTTCAACCTACTTTGGTTTGTGATGTAAAAAACCATTGGGATATCGTGCAGGAAGAAACATTTGCGCCTATATTATATGTCATGTCTTATAAAACACTGGATGAGGCCATTGCGTTGCAAAATGGCGTGCCGCAAGGACTGTCTTCTGCTCTGTTTACACAAAATTTAAAGAATGCCGAACATTTTTTAAGTGCTTGTGGCAGTGATTGTGGTATTGCAAACATTAATATAGGTACTTCTGGTGCTGAAATTGGTGGTGCTTTTGGTGGTGAAAAAGATACTGGTGGTGGGCGTGAGTCTGGTTCTGATTCGTGGAAAGCGTACATGCGACGCCAGACCAATACCATCAATTGGGGGGATGATTTGCCTTTAGCGCAAGGAATCCAGTTTAATTTAGGTTAAGTTAGGAATAATCATGCAGAAACCTTTTTTCATAAAAAAAGTCGCTGTTCTCGGTGCCGGTGTCATGGGGGCACAAATTGCCGCACACTGTGTCAACGCGGGAATAGAAACCTTATTGTTCGATTTAGCAGCTAAAGAAGGCGCTGCCAATGGCTTAATAGACAAATCAATCGCTAATTTAGGTAAATTAAAACCATTACCGCTTGCCACACAGCAAACTGCTTCTCTGTTACAAGCGCGAAATTATGAACAAGATCTGGCTGATTTGTCTTCATGCGACTTAATCATCGAAGCCATTGCGGAACGATTGGATTGGAAAGAAGCCTTGTATGCGCGCATTTCACCTTATTTGCAAGAAAACTCCATTTTGGTAAGTAACACCTCTGGACTCAGCATTAATGCTTTATCGGCAGTGCTGCCAGAAGGTCATAGAGCCAATTTTTGTGGCGTTCATTTTTTTAATCCGCCGCGCTACATGCACCTGGCCGAATTAATTCCAGCCCAAACCACTTCAAGTGACCTAGTTGATAAACTAGAGACTTGGCTGACCAGTCATTTAGGAAAGGGTGTGATTAGGGCCAAAGACACACCTAATTTTATTGCAAACCGCGTAGGCGTTTTTTCATTAATTGCAACCTTACATCATACTGTTGCTATGGGTATGGGGCTTGATGAAGTAGATGCTTTAACTGGAGCTTTATTGGGCAGACCTAAATCAGCGACATTTCGTACCATGGATGTTGTCGGTTTAGACACCATGCAACACGTGGTGCATACCATGCAACAACAACTGGCGGAAGATCCTTGGCACCAGTACTTTCAGTTACCGAGTTGGTTGCTTGAGCTAATCAGTGATGGGCATTTAGGGCAAAAATCAGGACAAGGCATCTACAAAAAAAACGGTGCTACAATTGAAGTATATGACATAAAATCAAAAAGTTACCGCGCATCAAAATCAGTTATCAGTGAAGAGTTACAAGCCATTATGAAAATGGCTGATCCCAGCAAGCGCATGCAAGCGCTCATTTCGTCAACCAACAAACAAGCGCAGTTCATAGCAGCCTGTTTTAGAGATGTGTTTCATTATTGTGCCTATCATTTAACTGATATAGCCAATAATGTGCGGGATGTTGATTTGGCCATTCGTTGGGGGTTTGGCTGGCAACAAGGTCCTTTTGAAACGTGGCAATCGGCAGGCTTGAATGAAATGACAAAATTTATTGAACAATCAATAAATGCCAATACCGCACTTTGTAATGCCAAATTACCTGCATGGCTGTCAACAACGGATGCTTTTTATACTGCTGCCGGTGCCTATTCACCACAGCGAGCTGCTTACGAAGCAAAAAGCCAATTACCCGTTTATAAACGTCAATTATTCCCCTCTAAAGTAACCAATGTCATTTATGAGAATCAAGGTGTTTGTCTGTCTCATTTGCAAGATGATGTTGCAGTGCTTTGTTTTAAAAGTAAGGCCAATACAATAGGGCAATCTGTTCTTGATGGATTAGAAACGGCTTTAGAAGAAGCGGAAAAACAATGCCAGGGATTAATCATTTATCAGCATGATGCTTCTAATTTTAGTGCGGGTGCTGATTTGCGTGCTGTATCTGGACTCATTCAAGAACAGAAAATGCAGGCGGTGGATTCCATGATCGCACACTATCAACGTCTTGTGATGCGTTTAAAATACAGTTTTATTCCAACTGTAGCCGCGTTAAGAGGGCGTGCACTAGGCGGTGGCTGCGAATTGATGATGCATTGCGCAAGGGTAGTTGCTTCCTTTGAGGCCTATCCTGGTTTAGTGGAAGTTGGTGTTGGCCTTATTCCTGCTGGTGGTGGGTGTAAGGAAATGGCCATGCGGGCTGCGAATGCAGCAGGGCAAACTGATCTAATGGCATTTATTCAAACCTATTTCCAACAAATTGCAACAGCGCAGGTCGCCACTAGTGCTTCTGATGCAGTGCGACTAGGCTATTTGCAGGCCAAAGACATTTCAGTGATGCATGCGGATGAAGTACTGTATGCGAGTTTGGCTCAAATAACGGCAATGCAAGCAGCAAATTACCTGCCACCACTACAACAGCAATTCAAAGCAGCTGGTATTGAGGGGCACGCAAAATTACAGGTTGGTTTGGTCAATTGGCTTGAAGGTGGCTTTATGTCAGAGCATGACTATTTTATTTGTAATGAGCTGGCAAAGGTATTGTGCGGTGGAAATGTGAATCAGGGTACTCTTGTTGATGAAAGGTGGCTTCTTAAATTAGAACGCGAGGCATTTATAACACTTACTTCAACACCACTAACTCAGGCACGAATTAAGCATTTACTTGAGACAGGTAAGCCATTGAGGAATTAATATGACAAATGTATATATAGTTGATGTACTTCGTACCCCGGTTGGTAAAGCGCCTCGTGGGGTTTTTAGACATACCTTGCCTGATGACTTGTTAGCACATGTTATCAAAAGTGTTACCCATAGAAATAACGCTGTCGATTGGCAAGAGGTTGGTGATGTGGTTATTGGTTGTGCCATGCCGGAAGCAGAACAAGGCATGAATATTGCTCGTATCGCATCCTTGTTGGCTGACTTGCCACAGTCAGTACCGGCCATGACCATTAATAGATTTTGTTCATCCGGTGTACAGAGCATTGCGACGGCCGCAGCATCCATTCAAACTGGGGACATGCATTTGGCTTTTGCAGGTGGTGTTGAAAGCATGTCCATGGTGCCATTGGGTGGTAATAAATACTCAGCCAATCCCGCAATTTTTAACAATGAAGACATAGCTATTGCTTATGGTATGGGCATTACCGCTGAACTGGTTGCAAAACAATGGCAGATCACGCGTGAGCAGCAAGATGAGTTTGCTACTGACAGTCATAAAAAGGCCGTAGCGGCGCAGTCTCATGGCTATTTTAACGATGAAATCAGTCCAATAGAAATCACCAGCAGGCATCTTGATTTATCCAGTGCCACGGTAGTGGAACAAAAAAAATGGATAAAAAATGATGAGGGCCCGAGAGCAGACACGTCTTATGACGCTATTGCACGATTAAAGCCAGTTTTTGCAGCAAGAGGGTCCGTCACAGCGGGTAATAGCTCGCAAACCAGTGATGGTGCTGGCATCGCGTTGCTGGCCAGTGAGCAGGCATTAAAACAATATCATTTAAAACCCATGGGACGCCTACTTAGTTTCGCTGTGGCTGGTGTTCCCCCTGAAATTATGGGTATAGGCCCAATTAAAGCAATTCCATTGGCTTTAAAGCGCGCAGGAATAACTTTAGATCAATTGGATTGGATAGAGCTTAATGAAGCTTTTGCTGCTCAATCTCTAGCGGTAATTAAAGAGCTCGATCTTCCTCTCGATAAAATCAATCCGTTGGGTGGCGCTATAGCTTTGGGGCATCCTTTGGGTGCAACAGGAGCAATACGGACTGCGACCTTACTGCATGGATTAAGACGAACTAAAGGGCGTTATGGCATGGTAACCATGTGCATAGGTACTGGAATGGGGGCTGCTGCTGTATTTGAAGCATTGTAATTTAGGGCTATGCGCGCACTCACAAACTGCGATTTTAACGTGTAGCCTTGATGCAGCGCAGCGCAATCAAGGTTTTTACTCTCTGCTTAAATTGCTAGCCTATTGATTGCGTTGTGCTGCATCCATACCCTTACCCACAAGTTACCTCATGGAAAATAGTTATAAAATCACACACTGTATACTCAAACAGTACGTCATTGCGAGGCCACGAAGCAACCCAGAGACCCTCACTCCGAACCCCTGGCTTCGTACCTCGCAATGACGAACTCTATTAGTTCATTGCGTTTTTCGGTTTTGTGCTGACTTATGGGTAAGGATATGGCTGCAAATTTAGGACTGCACATTTAAAATGTTTATTCTGATGAGGAGCTTAGCGAGGAAGCAACTACCGAGGATTACTCAGTAGTTCGTTTGGAAGGAAAAAGAAAAGTTAACCGACGAGTCAAGCACTGTAATCTGGATGCTATTATCTTTGTTGGATATAGGGTGAATTCAAATTTTTCCAGAGTTAACATTTTGGGCCTTTCAAATTAATCCCACATTCTTCAAGCAATTGAAAAAATTTTTCTTCATACTCTAATGGAATATAGTTAGACATCATTCGAAGCGTATCAACGTTAAATGTTTCCGCTGCATATTGAATACTACTGTTAATAATTTCCCGCCCAGAGTAATCAGTAGCCTTTCCTCGTACCAAGAGTGCTTTTGGATGAGATTGCAATATTTCCTCCCGTTGGACTTCAAACCCCTATTCTGCGCCAGCGATTGTATTGAGATCAAGCCCTGCATCGGAACTACCATAACCAATTTCTAAAACTTGCTTTATTGAGCAATTATTCTACTATTTAAATTAAGAAGTTTAAATTGGAGCGGGTATGCGTGGTTTAATATTGGCTACATTGCTTGTGGCGAATACCGCATTTGCAGATGAAATAGTGGGTTTTGCTGCTTATGAAAATGGCGATTACACTACGGCATACCCCCATTTAATGGCTGCAGCAAAAGATGGCAATGACGAGGCCATGTATCTACTAGGTCGTATGTACCAATACGGTTTTGGTGTGAATAAAAATTTTGATGAAGCTCGAAATTGGTACCAAAAATCCGCCGACAAAAACAATGCCTTATCCGATTTAAGTTTGGGGTTTTTATATGATTCCGGGGAGGGCGTTTCCAGGAACTATCCTGAGGCCTTTAAGTGGTATATGAAAGCAGCCGCGCTTGGCAACGCCATTGCACAAAGAAATATTGGTTTGATGTATGCCACTGGGCAAGGGACTAAATCGAATAGTAATGAGGCTGTTAAGTGGTTTAAAAAGGCTGCTGAACAAGGTTATTCCAAGGCACAAGTAAATCTTGGCTACCAATACATAACAGGGCAGGGTGTACCCAAAGATGCAACGGCAGCCTTAGAATGGTATAAAAAAGCGGCAGAGCAAGGTGATGTTAATGGTGAGTATGACTTGGCGTTATTGTATTTGGGCATACAAAAAGGCGTCGCAGCAGATGAAAAATCCGCTTTTTATTGGTTTTCCCAGGCTGCCAATCAAGGCCACGTGAACGCAGAAACTTATTTAGCCTACTTTTATCTAAAGGGATATGGCGGCAAAGTTGATTTACAAAAAGCAAGCTATTGGTATCAGGCCGCAGCAGAGAAAGGTCAACCAGAAGCACAAGCAGAGTTGGGTCAACTGCTTCTAACAGGAAGTGGCGTTAATAAAGACTATGAACAAGCTGCATATTGGTTTGCAAAGTCTGCAAATCAAGGAAATGATCTGGGGCAAGCCAAATTAGCTTATATGTATTTGGCAGGTGTAGGTGTACCAAAAGACTTGGTAAAGGCCTATGCATGGTTTCAAATTGCAGCGACTAATAAAAATATTGAAGCAGTTAAGCAACTCAAAGTGCTCAAAGGCAAACTGTCTGCTCAGGACAAAAAAGACGCTGAAAAAATGATAAAAGCGCTGGGATCTTTGAAAAGTAAACCATTTGAAGATCAATGAAATATTTAGGCATTAACATCGTATAACCTCACATAAAAACCAGATCATTCCGCTCCATTCTAATCATATTGTTGACAAAATGACCACTTGAGTTATAATACGTTATTGAGCAAAGTTTGATGCTAAAACCGCAGATTGTGACCGCGATCGGTATAGAAATGTTCAATTTTTTGATCAAGCTTCTAAATTAGAACAGAAACTTTCGGCAGTCAAAAGATCCTTGTTTATTAATGAAGATGATCAATAAGAGAGCATAAAGATGCAAGCAAAAATCATAAAGTCAATGATACGCTCGTTTAGTACTTCAAGACTGATGCGGTCGAATACCCATATGGATGTCGTCAGACTGGGAAAAAAACTAGGTTACGATCACCTCATCTTTGATGGAGTTTGCCATGGTTTCGCTCTGTCTTGGCTTTCTGCCGCCTTGGTTAAGGATGAGCATCGGTTTTACCAGCGCATAGAAACCATTCAATCCAGCTGGTTTTTACCTAGAAAAATTCAAGCTATTAAAAAAAAGCTACAACAACGGGTTTCATTAACAAACTATGAGATGAATTTAATAGAACTACTTGGTTTTTATGAAACGGTTTCAGTATATCAGGCCCCTTATAGACTAGAGTTACCCGTTGCTCGTTTCCTACAGTATAGTGACACTGAAGCGCTTTTTAACATTATACAATCAAAAAAACTTGAAAATTTAGGTGGTATTAGTGTTTTAGATCCTCTATTTTTTATAGATACAAAAAAAGAGGCGGCAGACTACTTTAGTCGTTTGGCCCGAACAGTAGAAACGGCTGGTTGTCAATCGCTGGTTGGTTACCTCTTATTAAGCCCAAGACATGCCATGGCACTTACTTATGATAGCAAACTGCAGCAGTGGCAATTCATGGACGTTAATCAATGGCCGCCAGTTCTATTCAATCGTAATGACACACTGAACCTGGTCAACCGTATAAGCAAAGGACTTGCGAGTTCGAGTGTTGTTGGGTTGAATCAAGACTCCCTCGCAGTTACAGTACGCCCTATAACTCTGAATAATGAACCAACAAAGAATGTACTCAAAAAAACTTTACCTCACCAACAGCAACACAGACAAGAACAAGCCTTGTTAGGACTACAAGTCTTGGAAAAGAAACAGCAGTGGAAAACGGTGCATGTTGCAGCGTGGAATGGTTGTGCAACTGTAATAGCCCAGCTAGCAACGAATGGTACTGACTTAGATGAACTCACTCCTGAGGGGTTCACGGCTACTTCTCTGGCGACTATGAACAATAATCCAAAGGTTATTGCTGAACTGGCTAAATATGGTGCTAACTTAAACACAGCCGACCTTGACGGGATTTTCCCTATCCATGCAGCAGCATCCCATTATTCCAAAACAGATGTCATTGCCGTCCTGGCAAAGCATGGCGCTAACCTGGATAAACTAGACATTAATGGTCAAGCTCCTATTCATATAGCTGCTTATGCAGGACATTTAAATGTGATTATTGAACTCGCAAACCAAGGCGCGAATATCAATCTGCTCGATAAGGATGGGCGTACAGCATATGCTTATGCCAAGGAGGAAGGGCATAAAGAAATAGCTTTTTTTCTACAGCCTAAAAACAACCAAAGTTCTATTAAAATGATGGAGAAATTAGCCGCAATTCATGCTTCTATTACCAGTAAAAAACTGACCGGCGTAGAGCTTACTTTGACTAAACCAGCAGATTTGGAAACACAACAAAGCCCTGATGTAGAGATGCAAAATTCTTTAACGTCTATGAGAAGAGCATAAAAAAGTAGGTGTGGGGGGTAACTAAGCTGCCTTTTTCAAGTTGGGCAGTATGAGTGAAGCAGAATTTGTAGTCAAAAAATCAAAAAATTCTTGTTTATTAATGTGATGGCTAATTAGAAGGCAGGGAAATGAAAGAAAAAATCATGAAATCAATTATACACTCGCTTGGTACTTTAAGACTGACGCGGTGGAATGCCCATCTTGGTATCATGAGACTGGGGGGAAAAATGGGTTACGATTACTTCACCTCTGGTGGGATTTGCCATGGTTTCGCTCTGTCTTGGCTTTCTGAAGCCTTGGTTAAGGATGAGCATCGGTTTCACCGGCGCATAGAAACCATTAAGTCCGGCTGGTTTTTACCTGGGAAAATTCAAGCTATCAAAAAAAAGTTACAACAACAGATTGCATTAACAGACTATGAGAAGGAGTTACTAGAACTGCCTGGTTTTTATGAAACGGTTTCGGTATATCAGTCCTCTCCTAAACTAGCGTTACCCGGTGTTCGCTTCCTACTTCAGAGTGATACTGAGGCGCTTTTTAACATGGTGCAATCAAAAAAACTTGAAGACTTAGGTGGTATTAGTGTTTTAGAGCCTCTATTTTTTATAGATACAAAAAAAGAAGCTGCAGACTACTTTAGTAGTTTGGCCCAAACAGTAGAAAAGGCTGGTTGTCAATCGGTGGTTGGTTGCCTCTTGTCAAGCCCAGGACATGCTATGGCACTTACTTATGATAGCAAACTGCAGCAGTGGCAATTCATGGACGTTAATCAATGGCCACCAGTTTTATTCAATCGTAATGATACACTGAACCTGGTCAATAGTATAAGCGCAGGATTTGCGAGTTCAAGTGTTATTGGGTTTAATCAAGACGTTCTCGCAGTTAAAGTACTTCCTATAACTCTGAGTAATGAACCCCAAAAGGATGCCCTCAAAAAAACTTTACCTCACCAACAGCAACATAGACAAGAGCAAGCATTGTTAGAACTGCAAACTGAGGAACAGAAACAGCAATGGAACCCAGTGCATGTTGCAGCTTGGGGTGGTTGTGCAACTGTAATAGCCCCGTTAGCAAAGAAGGGGGCTGACTTAGATGAATTCGATCCTGATGGGCTCACAGCTACTTATACAGCGATTTATAACAATCATCCAAACGTCATTGTTGCATTGGCTAAATACAGTGCTAACGTAAACAAAGCCTTCCGCACAGGGCATTCCTCCGCCGTCCATGCAGCGGCCTGTTTTTCCAAAGCAGATGTCATTGCCATCCTGGCAAAGCATGGTGCTGACCTGGGTGAATTAAACCTTTCTGGTTACGCACCCATTCATATAGCCGCTTCTGCAGGACATTTAAATGTGATTATTGAACTCGCAAACCAATGTGTGAATCTCACTCAGCCCGATAAGTATGGGCGTACAGCCTATGATCATGCCAGGAAGGCTGGACATAAAGACATCGCTTCTTTTCTACAGCCTAAAAACAATCAAAGTTCTATTAAAATAATAGAACAATTGGCTGCAACTCAAACTTCTATAACTTCTATTCCCAGTAAAAAACTGACCGGCGTAGGGCTTACTTTGACTAAACCATCCGATTTGGAAACACAACAAAGCCCTGATGTGGAGACGCAAAATTCTTTTATTAAAGCCTAATTACCCGCTCGCAAAGGCAAGGTGTTGGAGCGTTTGATCTAATAATTCAATCTGTTCATTAAGATTTATCATCTGATTTTGCCAATATACAGGCGTATTAAACCATGGAAAACTCACAAGGAATGCAGGGTCAGTCCAGCGCTTTGCGAGCCATCCTGAATAATGCAGCATACGTAGTGTTCGCAATGCTTCGATTAAATAGCGTTCGCGCGGATTAAAATCATGAAACTCACAATAACCTTTTAAAATCTTCGTCAGTTGCTCATCCATCTGTTTGGAGTCACCTGAAAGTAACATCCAAAGATCCTGCACAGCAGGGCCCATGAGACAATCGTCTAAGTCTACAATATGAGGGCCTGATTCGCTCCATAGCACATTACCTGCGTGGCAATCGCCGTGCAAGCGTATTTGCGCAACTGGACCTATGCAGTTCAATATCTGCTTGATTTTTTGCAAGGCCATTTCGACTGTTTTGCAAAAATTAGGTTTTAAATAATCCGGGATAAAGCTTTGTTCGATAAGAAAGTCGTAAGGATCATGGCCATAACATTGCGTATTTAATTGAATGCGATGTTGAAATGACTGGCATGCACTGACGTTATGCAAGCGTCCTAGAAAGCGTCCCATCCATTCTAGTTGTTCGTTATTATCCAGCTCTAGTGCGTGGCCACCACGTCTAGGAAAGAGTGCAAATCTAAAATCACGGTGATGGTGTAAGGTTTGACCGTTTATAATGAGGGGCGCAATAATAGGAATTTCATGCTGTGCTAATTCAAGTGAGAACTGATGTTCTTCTATAATGGCTGCTGAACTCCAGCGATGGGGTCTATAAAATTTCGCAATCAGGGGTTCAGCATCTTCAATCCCTATTTGATAAACGCGGTTTTCGTAACTGTTGAGTCCGAGCAAGCTGCCCGTGCAAAGAAAACCTGTGCTTTCAATTGCATCCAAAATGACAATTGGATCAAGTTGCGAGAAGGGTGTTTGATTTTCGTGATTCAAAGGTGAATCTTCCCATGGGTAAGTACAGAAAGGCATTATACAGGTTGTTTGCAACAAACATAGGTCAATCCTGGCAAAGCTTGGGTTAAATTACAGAAGGATGCACTCCGAACTTATATTGAAAAATTTCTTCGTACGGGACAAAACACATGTGCTATGAATTGGATTCAATGAATGTGGAAATTCGTCTTTACGATCAGGCAATCAGGCTTGAATAAAGGTCCAGTCGAGTGAACGATAATCACTTGTGATGTGGATACAGGAATTTTTGAAGCATTGATTGGGTCGAGCAGTACCAGACAAGGTATTCTCTCGATATCGCCAGGTTGGCTTTTATTTTTTCGCCCATAACCATAAGGATTTCGTTTTTCGCCATGAGCCCTTTTTTCAAAGTGTTGGTAATCCTGCACATCATACCAGTCCCCTCCCCAATCCCAACCATTTTGAATGAATACCTTATAAATTTGACTATCTTTAGTAATTTTTCCGGGAAAAGGTAGGTGACGATCAACATATTTATCGCTTGCGGTTGTGAGTGCTCGGTTGTTTTTGACATAAGGGTTAATCAGTGGGTTGATATCAATCGCCTGACCGTAGCTGTGTTGTGAAAATACGCCGGGTTGCCCAGTGACAGCCCGACAATTAAATGAACTTGTATTATTGGCCAACACAGCCAAATCGTCATCGCCTTTGAATAAATCCATAGGTTCCATTTGTTTAATGGGGAAGTGTTGGTGATAGAGTGATTTAAAAATTTTCACGACTTCTGTAGCAACTGATTGGTTTATAATGAGTCTTCCAAGATGTGGTTTATTATCAAACCCCCAATAAGATAAGGTAATAGAACGTAACTCATTAAATGGAACCGGGCATCCCTCATGCCAAGTTAGCATTTGCTTCATTTTCGATTGCATTTGAGGAGAAATGAATGAGATCCGGCTTTTAAAGTCCATCGGATGGTGGGTTGTTGAGTTATGGACAGAAGAGTGGGCTGAAAATGTCGTTAGCGCAATAATTAATGCATGAATTGTTCGATTCATTTTCATGATCCTCTGTGTAACAA
>JBIODT010000013.1:0-23423 GCA_044445305.1 Legionellales bacterium
CAGCCTTCCAAGCTGATAGCGTGGGTTCGATTCCCACCACCCGCTCCAAAATGAAGTATCAATATTCGCTTGTCTAGAGTTGGTTAGCAAGCTGATATATTAAGCCCACATAGCTCAGTGGTAGAGCACTTCCTTGGTAAGGAAGAGGTCGTTGGTTCGAGTCCAGTTGTGGGCACCATGTAAATATCAATTAGCAAACGGGGAGACTTTCCGATGGCGAAGGAAAAATTTGAGCGCAAGAAACCACACGTAAATGTGGGTACCATTGGTCACGTAGATCATGGTAAAACAACACTTACAGCAGCAATAACAACAATCATGGCCAAGAAACATGGCGGAACCGCTAAAGCCTATGATCAAATTGATGCCGCACCTGAAGAGCGTGCACGTGGTATTACTATTAATACAGCCCATGTGGAGTATGAATCAGCAGCCAGGCATTATGCTCATGTAGACTGCCCTGGACATGCCGATTATGTTAAAAACATGATTACTGGTGCTGCGCAGATGGATGGTGCCATATTGGTAGTGTCAGCTGCTGACGGCCCAATGCCGCAAACAAGAGAGCATATTCTTTTATCGCGTCAGGTTGGTGTTCCATATATAGTTGTATTCTTAAATAAAGCGGATATGGTTGATGATGCCGAGTTATTAGAGTTGGTTGAAATGGAAGTGCGTGATCTGCTAAGCAGCTACGATTTTCCAGGGGATGATATTCCTATTGTTGTAGGTTCAGCTTTGAAAGCATTAGAAGGTGATACCAGTGCAATAGGTGTTTCAGCAATTGAAAAATTAGTAGATACTTTAGACGCCTATATACCAGAGCCTGTACGTAATATTGATAAGTCATTTTTGTTACCAATCGAAGATGTATTTTCTATTTCAGGACGTGGCACAGTAGTTACCGGACGTATTGAAAGTGGAATAGTTAAAGTTGGTGAAGAGGTAGAGATAGTAGGTATACATGATACTCAGAAAACAATTTGCACAGGTGTAGAAATGTTCCGCAAATTGCTTGATGAAGGTCGCGCTGGAGATAATGTCGGTGTATTACTACGGGGTACTAAACGAGATGAAGTAGAACGTGGACAAGTCTTGTCTAAACCTGGAACAATTAAACCACATACAAAATTTGAAGCAGAAGTATATGTATTGTCTAAAGAGGAAGGTGGTCGTCATACTCCTTTTTTTAATGGATATAGACCACAGTTTTATTTCAGAACAACCGATGTGACAGGTACTTGTGACCTTCCAGAAGGTACTGAAATGGTTATGCCAGGTGATAATGTTCAGTTAGTTATTAACTTACATGCACCTATCGCGATGGTTGAAGGCTTGCGTTTTGCAATCCGAGAAGGTGGCCGTACAGTTGGCGCCGGTGTTGTAGCGAAAATAATCACCTAAAGAGTACAATGTGTGTTAGCATGATAGATAGTGGTTCATGCTAACTTAAATTAGGCCAGTAGCTCAATTGGCAGAGTGGCGGTCTCCAAAACCGCAGGTTGGGGGTTCGATTCCCTCCTGGCCTGCCAACTTACCAAGTACTTATGACTAGCACAAACGAAACTCAAAGCAATATGAAAGATATGATGTCTTGGATAGGTATAGTTCTTGTTACTGTGGGTGCATTTTTCTGCACTTATAATTACACTATATCAGGCCCAGTACAAACCATTATCTGGATCAGCTGGCTTATCCTGGTGTTATTTTTAGGATATTTAACGACGAAGGGCAAACAAATATTTGAATTTGCACTCGAAGCAAAAATTGAATTGCTTAAAGTTGTTTGGCCAACACGTCAAGAAACAATTCAGACAACTTCAATAGTTATGATTATGGTTACACTGACTGGATTTATACTCTGGGGGATAGATTCAGTTATGATGTGGACAATTGCTAAAATTACACATTTAGGGTGAATAAGGTGGAGCAACAGAAATCAAAGCAGTGGTACGTTGTACATGCCTATTCAGGATATGAAAATTTTGTAATGCGCGAAATAACTTCTCGTGCACTTCACCATAATATCCAAGATAAGATTGGTGAGGTTGTAGTTCCATCGGAAGAAGTTATAGAAATGCGTTCAGGACAAAAACGTAAAAGCACACGCAAGTTTTTTCCGGGCTATGTACTGGTCAATATGATTATGGATGATCAGACGTGGCACATGGTAAGAGCAATTCCTAGAGTGCTTGGTTTTATTGGTGGAACAAGTCAAACACCAACACCGATCACTGACAAGGAAGCTCAAGCAATCATGCAGCGGGTCGAAGATGGAATAACCAAACCAAGACCTAAGGTTCTGTTTGAGCCAGGTGAAGTGGTTAGAGTTAAAGAAGGTCCATTTGTTGATTTTAACGGTGTGGTTGAAGAAGTTAATTACGAAAAAAACAGATTAAGAGTGGCTGTCTTGATTTTTGGCAGATCTACTCCTGTAGAACTTGAGTTTAGTCAAGTTGAAAAAGGCTAGAAATAATTAATGTTATGATGCAGTTTGTTAAAAGTAAGTTAACTAAATCACTGTGTTAACTTGTATTAAGTAACTGGGGAGCCGGATAAACAGACTAATACAATCAATAAGTCTGGGAATGGCGTTTGACCCATAAGGAGTAACCATGGCAAAACAAATAGCGGCACTCATAAACCTGCAAATTCCAGCAGGAAAAGCAAATCCAAGTCCACCGATAGGTCCTGCTCTAGGACAAAGAGGTGTGAACATAATGGAATTTTGTAAGGCATTTAATGCGTTAACTCAAACCTTTGAACCAGGCATAATTACACCAGTTGTTATTACTGTATATAGTGATCGCAGCTTCACCTTTGTAACAAAATCAACACCTGCTCCAGTACTGCTTTTAAAAGCGGCTGGTATTAAAAGTGGCAGCGGCGCACCTAATACTAAAAAAGTGGGCAAGGTCACCGTCAAACAATTAGAAGAAATTGCGAAAATGAAAGAGTCTGATTTGACTGCTGCCAGTCTAGCTGCAGCGGTAAAATGTATCGCAGGCACTGCACGCAGTATGGGTATTGACGTTGAAGGTTCGAAATAAGGGGTTATCATGTCGAAGTTATCAAAGAAAAAACAAAAGATTAATGAAGCAATTAAACTGAATCATCAATACAATGCCAATGATGCAATTACACTACTGAAGCAATTTGTATCAACTAAATTCAGAGAAAGTTTGGATATTAGTGTTAATTTAGGTGTGGATCCTCGAAAGTCAGATCAAGTAGTTCGCTCATCCACAAACTTACCTAAAGGAACAGGAAAAACAGTTAGAGTAGCTGTTTTTGCTCAAGGTGATAATGCAATTAAAGCGACAGCTGCTGGTGCAGATATTGTTGGTTTTGAAGATTTAGCTGATAAAATCAAAGCAGGCAACATGGACTTTGATGTGGTTATTGCTACACCAGATGCCATGCGTATTGTCGGACAATTAGGTCAGATTTTGGGGCCAAGAGGTTTGATGCCTAACCCAAAAGTAGGTACTGTAACTACTAATGTAGCAGCTGCGGTATCTGATGCCAAGTCAGGTCAGGTACGTTATAGAACAGATAAAAATGGCATAATTCATTGTACCGTAGGGAAGGCTGATTTTGATGTTCAAGATATAATAGAGAATATTACAGCTTTGATTTATGATCTTAAAAAGGCCAAACCTGCATCTTCAAAAGGTCAATATTTGAAGAAAATAACGTTATCAACAACAATGGGCCCTGGAATAGCTATTGATATAGCTTCAATTCCAGTGTAATATACCAGCCCATTTTCAAGAATTCACGGCATAGATTTGCTTCCATGCCGTCGAAGACCGCAGGTGCTTAGGCTTAATTTCCTGCGCAGACGGTGAACCGACTCTGAATTAATGTGAGGCGGCCACCATAACTGTCAAATCTTATGGATTTGTACAACTTAGGAGGTCAGTAACGTGACATTAAATTTAGCTGCAAAAAAAGCCGTTGTTGAAGAGGTGACAGCTGTTGCATCTAAGGCTATTTCGGCAGTGGTTGCTGATTATCGTGGTTTAACTGTTAATCAAATGACGCAATTACGTAGTCAAGCACGTAAATCAGGTGTTTATCTTCGAGTTGTTCGTAATACTTTAACGAGAAGAGCGTTTAAAAACACTGAATTTGAATGTCTAAATGACTTACTCGTAGGCCCCTTGTTTATCGCATTATCGATAGAATCACCTGGTGATGCAGCAAGATTGCTGAAGGGTTTTATTAAGACATTTGAAAAACTTGAGATTAAAGCATTATCAGTAGGTGGTAAAGTCTACAGCGCAAATCAACTTGATGTTGTTGCCAGCTTGCCAACTCGTGATGAAGCTATAGCCAAGTTGATGTATGTGATAAAAGCGCCAATTGAAAAATTTGTTCGTACTCTCGCAGAGCCTCATGCCAAATTGGTAAGAACTATTGCGGCAGTTAAAGACAAGAAAGCAGAATAAACCCACTTAATCATAAAATTATTTTATCTAGGAGCTAGTAATGGCTGTGTCAAAAAATGAAATTTTAGAAACAATATCTAACATGTCTGTAATGGAAGTAGTTGAGTTAATCGAAGCTATGGAAGAGAAATTCAATGTTTCTGCTGCTGCTGCTTCTGTAGCTGTAGCTGCCCCTTCTGCTGCAGAAGCAGTCGAAGAGCAAACTGAGTTTAACGTTATAATGACTGGTTTTGGTGCCAATAAAGTAGGGGTAATTAAAGTTATTCGTACTATCACTGGACTTGGTTTGAAAGAAGCGAAAGATTTGGTAGAAGGTTCTCCGTCAACTGTTAAAGAAGGTGTTTCTAAAGCAGACGCTGAAGCTATCAAGAAAGAACTTGAAGAAGCTGGTGCTACTGTAGAAATTAAATAATCAGGTAGAAATATACTAATAAGACCCAGCCATGTCTTCATGGCTGGGTTTGCGTGTTTGAAGTCACTAATAATTTACAGAGGAATCACCATGGCCGTTGCAGAAGCTAAACCTCAATATTCACATGCTGAGAAAAAACGATTTCGCAAAAGCTTTGGCAAGCAGACCGATAAAATGGCGATACCAAATCTGCTTGAAATTCAGCTTAAATCTTATAGGGATTTTCTTCAAGCCGATAGAAAAATAGGTGAGCACCTTAATACCGGGTTGCATGCCGCCTTTTCTTCAATCTTTCCTATAGACAGCTTTTCAGGCAATGCAAAACTTGAATATGTAGGTTACAGACTGGGTGAACCAGCATTTGATGTGCGGGAATGTAAGCTGCGTGGTTTAACTTATTCTGCGCCATTGCGTGTCAAAATTAGACTGGTAGTGCTTGATAAAGAAGCCAGCGAAGTACCTAAGCCAGTTAAAGACATTAGAGAGCAAGATGTTTTCATGGGTGAAATACCCTTGATGACGGATGTTGGTACCTTCGTAATAAATGGTACAGAAAGAGTAGTTGTATCGCAACTCCATCGCTCACCTGGCGTTATTTTTGAGCATGACAAAGGTAAGACGCATTCTTCGGGTAAATTACTTTATTCCGCACGTATTATTCCTTATCGTGGCTCATGGTTGGATTTTGAATTTGATCCAAAAGACTGTGTGTATGTACGTATCGATAGACGACGTAAGTTACCAATAACTATTTTGTTAAGAGCCTTAGGCTTTGAAGCAGAAGATATTTTGGGACATTTTTTTGACATAACAAGCTGCCATCTAAAAAATGGCGAGTATCATATAGACTTAATTCCACAACGATTGCGCGGTGAAATTGCATCATTTGATATAATTAATCCTGAGACAGGAGAGCTTATTGTTGAACAGGGACGCCGAGTCACTGCACGACATATTAAGCAAATGGAAAAATCTCTAATGCAGGATCTCGTTATACCACGAGAGTATTTAATAGGTAAAATCTTAGCTCGTAATTTAATTGATATTGGCACAGGCGAGCTGATAGCTCAAGCAAACGACGATATCTCAGAAGAATTACTGGATACTATGGCTAATAAAGGTATTCATCAGATAGACATGATCTATACCAATGATTTAGATCATGGCTCGTATATCTCCGATACTTTGAAAATCGATCCAACATCGACACAACTAGAAGCACTGGTAGAAATTTACCGTATGATGCGCCCTGGTGAGCCACCTACTAAAGAAGCAGCTGAAGCATTATTTAAAAATTTATTCTTTGTCGATGACCGGTATGATCTATCAGCCGTAGGGCGAATGAAGTTTAACCGGCGAGTAGGCAGAAAAAATGACGATGGTTTGGGCACATTAACTAAAGAAGATATCTTGTCAGTCATTAAAACCCTCATTGATATAAGAAATGGGATTGGGGTAGTTGATGACATCGATCACCTTGGCAATCGTCGCGTGCGCAGCGTAGGTGAAATGGCAGAAAATCAATTTAGAGTTGGCTTAGTAAGAGTTGAACGGGCTGTCAAGGAGCGATTAAGTTTAGTTGAATCTGAAAACTTGATGCCACAGGATTTAATTAATGCAAAACCGGTATCTGCTGCCGTGAAGGAATTTTTCGGTTCAAGTCAACTGTCGCAGTTTATGGATCAGGTTAATCCCTTATCAGGGGTAACACACAAGCGTAGGGTATCCGCATTAGGCCCTGGTGGTTTAACACGCGAACGTGCAGGATTCGAGGTTCGTGACGTACATACTACCCACTATGGTCGCGTATGTCCTATTGAGACACCTGAAGGTCCAAATATTGGATTAATTAATTCATTATCAGTTTATGCAAGAACCAATGGTTATGGTTTTATAGAAACACCTTGTCGTAAAGTAATCAATGGACGTGTTACAGATGAGATTGAGTATTTATCAGCTATTGAGGAAGTAGATCAATATATTGCTCAATCGAGTGTAGCACTTGATGAAGAGGGTAATATTTTGGCTGATTTGGTCCCGTGCCGACATGAAAATGAGTTTTCTTTGACGACGCCTGACAAAATTAATTTTATGGATGTATCACCCAAACAAATTGTATCTGTAGCCGCATCCTTAATCCCCTTTCTAGAGCATGATGATGCTAACCGTGCACTCATGGGGTCGAACATGCAGCGTCAAGCTGTTCCAACGTTACGCTCTGAAAAGCCATTAGTTGGTACAGGTATGGAGCGAATTGTTGCGTCAGATTCGGGTGTCTCTGTTGTTGCAAAACGTGGTGGAATAATAGACCTAGTTGATGCCTCGCGTATCGTTGTGCGAGTCAATGATGATGAGACTACGGCAGGTGAAACTGGGGTTGATATTTATAACCTGACAAAGTACTTCCGTTCAAATCAGGATACTTGTATTAATCAGCGCCCTATCGTTTCTACAGGTGACTACATACAACGAGGCGATGTGCTTGCTGATGGACCTTGTACCGATATGGGTGAGCTTGCTTTAGGGCAAAACTTGCTCGTCGCATTCATGCCTTGGAACGGATATAACTTTGAGGACTCTATTTTAATTTCTGAACGTATTGTGCAGGAAGACAGGTTTACCACTATTCATATTGAAGAGTTAACTTGTATTGCTCGTGACACCAAATTAGGAACGGAGGAGATTACAGCAGATATTCCTAATGTAGGTGAATCAGCATTGTCTAACCTTGATGAGTCTGGAGTTGTCTATATTGGTGCTGAAGTAAATGCAGGTGATATCTTAGTAGGTAAAGTAACGCCTAAGGGTGAGACACAACTTACACCAGAAGAAAAATTATTAAGAGCCATTTTTGGTGAAAAAGCTTCAGACGTAAAAGACTCGTCGCTTCGAGTTCCATCTGGAATGAATGGTACAGTTATTGACGTACAAGTATTCACTAGAGATGGCTTAGAGAAGGATGTACGCGCAAAGAGCATAGAGGAAGAACATTTAGCTCGTGTACGTAAAGACTTGATTGATGAGCGGCGTATACGTGAGGAAGATATCTATCATCGTGTATCAACGCTCTTATTAGAAAAAGTTGCTACTGGAGGGCCTAGTGGATTGAAGTCAGGCGCTACCATTACTCAGGAATATTTAAATAATACTACAAGAGACAAATGGTTTGATATTCGCTTAGATAATGATTCAATTAGTCAACAGTTAGAGCAGCTGTCAAAACAACTTGAGCAGTTAACAAAAGAAATCGAAAAACGATTTAATGACAGTCGTAAAAAAATAGTTCAGGGAGATGATTTAGCGCCTGGGGTATTAAAAATTGTTAAAGTTTATATGGCTGTTAAGCGCAGAATACAACCTGGCGATAAGATGGCAGGTAGGCATGGTAATAAGGGTGTTATATCAATTGTAGTTCCTATAGAAGATATGCCACATATGGAAGATGGCACTGCTGTTGATATAGTTCTAAATCCGTTAGGCGTGCCTTCTCGAATGAATATTGGACAAGTGTTGGAGATTCACCTTGGTTTAGCAGCTAAAGGACTAGGTCATAAAATTGCCGAAATGTTGGACAGTAAAAAGTCTGGCGAGGATATTAAATCTTTTTTACATAAGATTTATAACCATGATGGCATGCAACGGGTTAAGCTTGATTCCTTAACTGAGGCCGAGTTATTTAGACTTGCTGATAATTTGCGTGCGGGTGTACCAATGGCCACACCTGTTTTTGACGGTGCGTCAGAAGCTGAAATAAAAAGTATGCTGCAATTGGCTGGAATGCCTATTGATGGGAAAACCACGCTTATTGACGGTAGAACAGGAAGTAAGTTTGATAATAGAGTTGCTGTAGGCTATATGTACATGTTGAAACTGAATCATTTAGTTGATGATAAGATGCATGCTAGATCTACTGGCTCATATAGTTTAGTGACGCAACAACCTCTAGGTGGTAAGGCGCAGTTTGGCGGACAACGTTTCGGTGAAATGGAAGTGTGGGCATTGGAGGCGTATGGTGCTGCTTATACATTGCAGGAAATGTTGACTGTAAAATCTGATGACGTTGCAGGCAGGACCAAGATCTACAAAAATATAGTCGATGGAGACCATCGTATGGACCCAGGAATACCTGAATCATTCAATGTATTATTGAAAGAAATAAGAGCACTGGGAATTGATATTGAGCTAGATCACGATTAACTGTTCAGCGATACTTACTGACTAACCTATTTTTGGAGGCATAGATTTGGCTACCTTAATGCACGACCCAATGAGAAAAGCACCTGTGATGAGTGATTTGCTGGGCATCCTCAAACAACAAGGGCAAAGTGAAGAGTTTAATGCAATTAAAATAGCATTGGCTTCTCCGGAGCTAATTCGTTCATGGTCCTATGGTGAAGTTAAAAAGCCAGAAACAATTAATTATCGTACATTTAAGCCTGAGCGTGATGGTTTATTTTGCGCTAAAACTTTTGGACCTGTAAAAGATTATGAATGTTTGTGTGGTAAGTATAAGAGATTAAAGCATCGTGGCGTAATCTGCGAAAAATGCGGTGTTGAACTGGCATTGGCTAAAGTCAGACGTGAACGTATGGGGCATATTGAACTTGCCAGCCCTGTTGCGCATATCTGGTTCTTGAAATCATTGCCTTCACGGATAGGTTTGTTACTGGATATGACGCTGCGAGACATAGAGCGGGTGCTTTATTTTGAAGCTTTTGTCGTTGTTGATCCTGGTATGACAGAATTAGAACGCGGACAGTTGCTTAATGATGAAGTGTATCTTGACGCAATGGAACAATATGGCGATGAATTTGATGCGCGCATGGGTGCTGAAGCCATTCGCGACTTGTTACGTCAAATTAATTTAGAAGATGAGATTAAAAATTTACGTGAAGAGCTGCCTACAACCAGTTCCGAAACTAAAATTAAAAAGATTACCAAACGACTGAAGTTATTAGAAGCATTTTATGAATCAGGAAATAAGCCAGAATGGATGATAATGGACGTTCTTCCTGTTCTTCCTCCTGACTTAAGACCTTTAGTTCCTTTAGATGGAGGACGCTTTGCGACTTCAGATCTAAACGATTTATACCGACGGGTCATTAATAGAAACAACCGGTTGAAGAGACTGCTTGATCTTAATGCGCCTGACATCATCGTTCGAAATGAAAAAAGAATGCTGCAGGAGTCGGTTGATGCTTTACTTGATAATGGCCGTCGTGGACGAGCTATTACAGGAACAAACAAACGACCACTGAAGTCTTTAGCCGATATGATTAAGGGCAAACAAGGGCGTTTTCGTCAAAATCTTTTGGGTAAGCGAGTTGACTATTCTGGCCGTTCTGTAATTGTGGTTGGTCCTACCTTAAGACTCCATCAGTGTGGTCTGCCCAAGAAAATGGCATTGGAATTATTTAAACCGTTTATATTTTCTAAATTAGAGTTTAGAGGATTGGCTACAACCATAAAAGCAGCAAAAAAAATGGTTGAGAGAGAAGAATCGGTTGTCTGGGACATACTTGACGATGTGATTCGTGAGCACCCTATTTTATTGAACAGGGCACCAACCCTCCATCGTCTCGGTATCCAAGCTTTTGAACCAGTTTTAATTGAAGGTAAAGCAATTCAACTGCATCCTTTAGTCTGTACAGCATATAATGCGGACTTTGATGGTGACCAGATGGCCGTGCACGTTCCTTTAACAATAGAGGCACAATTAGAAGCCCGCTCATTAATGATGTCTACCAATAATATTTTATCTCCTGCAAGTGGTGAACCTATTATTGTTCCAAGTCAGGACGTTGTCTTAGGCTTGTACTACTTAACCCGAGAAAAAGTTAATGCCCTAGGTGAAGGGAAAATCTACGTTAGTGCACAAGAAGCTCAAAACTTTTATGAAGCTGGTCATCTTGATATTCATGCAAAAATTAAGATTCGTATGCCTTCTGAAAAAGAGGGTGATACCGGATATAAGCTTGTTGAAACTACTGTTGGTAGAGCCATTTTAGCTGAAATTCTTCCCAAAGGGATGCCGTTTGCTCAAATAAACCGCACCATGACCAAAAAGGTAATTTCCAAGGTAATTGATACTTGTTATAGAGATTATGGTTTAAAGGAAACTGTTATTTTTGCTGATCAGCTGATGTATACCGGTTTTAAATATGCGACTCGTTCGGGTATATCCATAGGTATTGATGATATGGAAATACCGGAAGATAAGGCCAGTATTATTGATCATGCTGATAATGAAGTAAGAGAAATTGAGTCTCAGTTCAGGTCTGGTTTAGTAACTAATGGCGAAAGATACAACAAAGTAATTGACATTTGGTCCAGAACCAATGAGCTGGTTGCTAAGTCAATGATGACTAAAATCGCTACAGAAGAAGTGATTGACGCACAGGGGCAGGCAGTTAGGCAAGAATCATTTAATCCCATCTTTATGATGGCTGACTCAGGCGCCCGGGGTTCCGCAGCACAAATAAGACAGCTCGCTGGGATGCGAGGTCTGATGGCGGCACCGGATGGATCAATTATTGAGACGCCAATTACTGCTAACTTCCGCGAAGGACTGAATGTATTCCAGTATTTTATCTCGACCCACGGTGCTCGAAAGGGTCTGGCCGATACGGCATTGAAGACGGCTAACTCCGGTTACCTTACTCGTCGTTTGGTTGATGTTGCGCAGGATGTTGTTATCACTGAAGATGATTGCGGTGTGGACACTGGGGTCTTAATGCAACCACTAATTGAAGGTGGTGATATCGTTGAGCCATTACATGAGCGGGTATTAGGTCGAGTGGTCGCAGCAGATGTTTATATTCCCAGTCAAAGTGAGCCCGTAGTAACAGCAGGAACGTTGTTAGATGAAGCATGGGTTGAGTCTCTTGAAAAACAAGGTGTTGACCAAATTTTAGTGCGGTCGCCAATTACCTGTCAAACTCGTTTTGGTCTATGTGCAAAATGTTATGGTAGGGATTTAGCTAGAGGACATATAGTTAATACTGGAGAAGCTGTAGGGATTATAGCGGCTCAGTCAATTGGGGAACCAGGAACTCAATTAACCATGCGTACTTTCCATATTGGGGGAGCAGCATCTAGAGCAACAGCTGTAAATAACATCCAGATTAAAACCAAAGGGGTTATCCGGCTACATAACATTAAAACAGTAACGCATAAAAATAAGAATTTGGTTGCTGTATCGCGTTCTGGAGAAGTAACTATAGTTGATGAGTTTGGTCGTGAACGTGAGCGATATAAATTACCCTATGGTGCTGTAATTTCAGTACAGGATAGCTCGGCAGTTGAGGCAGGCCAAGTAATTGCTACTTGGGATCCTCATACGCATCCAGTTATTTCAGAAGTGACGGGTAATTTAAAGTTTATTGATTTAGTCGATGGCATGACCATGAATAGACAAACCGATGAACTTACAGGGCTAAGTAATATTGTAATTATAGATGCCAAACAACGTAGTGCTGCAGGTCGTGATTTAAAGCCTATGGTTAAACTTGTAACGGATGATGGTGAGGATATATTCCTTGCTGGTACTAATGTCCCTGCACAATATTATTTGCCAGTTGATGCTATTGTAAATTTTGAAGATGGTGGCTTAGTTGGTATTGGTGATGTTATTGCTCGTATACCACAGGAGCGATCAAAAACACGTGATATTACAGGGGGATTGCCTAGGGTTGCCGATTTATTTGAAGCACGCAAACCTAAAGACTCCGCTGTTATGGCAGAAGTATCAGGATTGGTCAACTTTGGTAAGGAAACCAAAGGCAAGAGAAGATTGATTATTAATGTTTCTGAAGATCAATGTCATGAAGAATTGATTCCGAAATGGCGTCATATATCTGTCTTCGAAGGTGAGCATGTAGAGCGTGGTGAGTTAATTGCAGAAGGTGCATTAAATCCTCACGATATTTTGCGTTTATTAGGCATTGGAGCATTGGCGAATTACATAGTAAATGAGGTGCAAGATGTATATCGTCTCCAAGGTGTAAAAATCAATGATAAACACATAGAAACAATCGTACGACAAATGCTACGTAAACGTGTTATTACGTTCTCTGGTGACTCTAAATTTTTGGTTGGAGAGCAGATAGAAGAAAGTGTCATGCTTGAAGAAAATGACAAACTGATTGCGGAAGACAAACAGATTGCGAGAGGAACACCTATTTTACTAGGTATTACCAAAGCATCATTAGCAACCGAATCATTTATATCTGCGGCCTCCTTCCAAGAAACAACAAGGGTTTTAACAGAAGCGGCTGTCAGTGGTAAAGTTGACGAACTACGTGGCTTAAAAGAAAATGTGATGGTGGGGCGACTGATTCCAGCAGGAACAGGTTATACCTATCATCAGAGCCGAAAGGCAAAAAGAGCAAAGGCTGCTGCAGGTGGTGACCATGGAACACATACAGTTACTGCAAGTGATGTTGAACACGCGTTAAGCGAAGCATTAAATGCAGATAATCATGATCACTAGTTTGGATTCAAAAACGATGGGATTAAACTTGACAAACCCATTATATCTATATAGAATCCTGCCTCCTCATGCATTGGAAATATTCACAAGAGACAGATCGGAGTTAAGTATAAATGGCTACTATTAATCAGTTAGTAAGAAAGCCTCGTGTGGACGTAAAAAATAAAAGTAACGTGCCAGCACTAGAGTCATGTCCTCAGCGACGCGGTGTATGTACTCGTGTATATACGACTACACCTAAGAAGCCTAATTCAGCAATGCGTAAGGTTGCACGTGTACGCCTAACGAATGGATTTGAAGTTTCATCCTATATCGGTGGTGAAGGCCATAATCTACAGGAGCATTCTGTAGTACTCATAAGAGGTGGTCGTGTAAAAGATTTGCCTGGTGTGCGTTATCACACAGTTAGAGGTAGTTTGGATACATCCGGAGTTAGTGACCGTAAACAAGGTCGTTCTAAGTACGGTACAAAAAAACCCAAAGATAAAAAATAACTGATTGTAGGAATTGAGATGCCAAGAAGACGCGAAGTACCTAAACGAGAAATATTGCCAGATCCTAAACATCATAGTGAACTGTTAGCAAAATTTATTAACGTATTAATGGTCAGTGGTAAAAAATCTACTGCTGAAAAAATAATTTACGGTGCCCTGTCCGTTATGGAAGAGCGCGTAAAAAAGACAAAGAAATCAGACGACGACAGTGGCGAATCAGCTGCTGCTTCAGTCCTGCGCTATTTCGAAGATGCTTTATCTAACGTACGACCCAGTGTTGAAGTTAAGTCGCGTCGTGTTGGTGGAGCAACTTATCAAGTGCCAGTTGAAGTAAGGAATGATCGAAGCATTGCTTTAGGCATGCGCTGGATTGTTCAAGCTGCTCGTACACGTGGTGAAAAAGGCATGATGTTGCGATTGGCAGGAGAGCTGATGGATGCCTTTGAAAGCAAAGGCTCTGCAGTAAAAAAACGTGAAGACACTCATAAAATGGCAAAAGCAAACCAAGCTTTCGCTCATTTTAGATGGAACTAAGAGAGAACTAAGCCGTGTCAACCACTTCATTGGAACTGTATCGAAACATAGGCATTGCTGCTCATGTTGATGCTGGAAAAACCACAACTACTGAGCGCGTGCTGTATTATACAGGCATGTCTCATAAAATTGGTGAAGTCCATGATGGTGCTGCAACTATGGACTGGATGGTCCAAGAGCAGGAGCGCGGCATTACTATTACGTCAGCAGCTACAACATGCTACTGGTCGGGTATGGATAAGCAATTTGATCGTCATCGTATAAATATCATAGATACTCCGGGGCATGTGGACTTTATGATTGAAGTAGAGCGTTCTTTGCGAGTATTAGACGGTGCAATTGTGGTTTTTGACTCGGTATCCGGTGTTGAGCCTCAATCTGAGACTGTATGGCGTCAAGCGAATAAATACGGTGTTCCACGCATTGTGTTCGTTAATAAAATGGATAGAATGGGTGCTAACTTTCATCGTGTTGTCAGTCAGATTAAAGATCGTTTAGGTTCAACTCCAGTTGTGGTACAGCTTCCTATTGGTGCGGAAGAGCATTTTCTAGGTGTAATTGACCTCATTAAAATGAAAGCAATTCACTGGGATGAAGACAGTAAAGGCATGACCTTCGAATACAAAGAAGTTCCTGCCGCAATGCTTGCTGAATGTAAAGAATATCGCGCCTTGATATTAGAAGTTGCAGCAGACGCTTCTGAAGAGTTGATGGAAAAGTATCTTGAGGGTAAGGAATTTTCTGAAGAAGAAATTAAGAAGGGATTAAGAGATTTAACGGTTACTAATAGAGTCGTGCCTGTTTTTTGTGGCTCTGCCTTTAAGAATAAGGGGTACAGGCTGTATTGGATGGTGTCATAGAGTATTTACCATCACCAATAGACATTCCTGATATTAACGGGTTAGATGAATATGGTGAGGTAACTCATCGTAAGACAAGCTATGAGGCACCATTCTCAGCTTTAGCTTTTAAGATAGCAACCGATCCTTTTGTTGGCACTTTGACCTACTTTAGGGCGTACTCCGGTGTGCTTAAATGTGGTGATACTATCTACAACTCAGTTAAAGGTAAAAAAGAACGTGTTGGACGTCTTTTGCAAATGCATGCGAACGCACGTGAAGAAATAAAAGAAGTGAGAGCTGGTGATATTGCTGCTGCGGTGGGGTTAAAAACCGTAATGACTGGTGATACATTATGTGCTTTAGATGATTTTGTTATCTTAGAGCGTATGGACTTTCCAGACCCAGTAATTGCTGTTGCTGTTGAACCGAGAACAACGGTTGATCAAGAAAAAATGGGTATCGCTTTAAGTAAGCTGGCTCAAGAAGACCCTTCTTTCAGAGTACACACTGATGAAGAGTCCGGTCAAACTATAATTGAAGGGATGGGTGAACTTCATCTTGAAATTATTGTTGATCGAATGCGACGTGAATTCAATGTAGAAGCAAATGTTGGTAAACCACAGGTGGCTTATCGAGAAACATTGAGACAAGCAGTAGAACAAGAAGGTAAATTTGTTAGGCAGTCAGGTGGTCGTGGTCAGTACGGTCATGTTTGGTTGAAATTAGAGCCACAAGAAGTTGGTAAAGGTTATGAATTCGTAAATGCCATTGTAGGTGGTGTTATTCCAAAAGAATATATACCTGCAGTCGATAAAGGAGTTCAAGAACAACTTAAAAATGGTGTTATTGCCGGATATCCTGTAGTTGATGTAAAGGTCACATTATTTGATGGTTCTTTTCACGAAGTAGACTCAAGTGAAATGGCCTTTAAAATTGCTGGATCACAGTGCTTCAAACAAGGTGCATTAAAAGCCAAGCCAGTCTTGCTTGAACCTATAATGGCTGTTGAAGTAGTTACCCCTGAGGACTACATGGGCGATGTTATGGGCGACCTAAGTAGACGTCGAGGATTAGTACAAGGGATGGAAGACTCACCAGCAGGAAAGATTGTTAGAGCTGAAGTACCACTTGCAGAGATGTTTGGTTATTCAACTGATTTACGCTCTGCTACTCAAGGAAGAGCTACATACACGATGGAGTTTTCTAAATACGCCGAAGCTCCTAATAATATTGCTGAAGCAATTATCAAGAAATATTAAAAAGTTAATGAGGTTATTGAAATGGCAAAGGAAAAATTTGAACGTAAAAAACCACATGTGAATGTGGGGACTATTGGTCACGTAGATCATGGTAAAACCACGCTAACCGCTGCGATAACAACCATTATGGCAAAGAAGTATGGTGGAACAGCTAAGGCCTATGATCAGATCGATGCTGCACCTGAAGAGCGTGCACGTGGTATTACTATTAATACAGCACATGTAGAGTACGAATCAGCGGCTAGGCATTACGCTCATGTGGATTGCCCAGGACATGCTGATTATGTTAAAAACATGATTACAGGTGCTGCGCAGATGGATGGTGCTATCTTAGTAGTATCAGCAGCAGATGGCCCTATGCCACAAACAAGAGAGCACATCTTACTATCACGTCAGGTTGGTGTTCCATATATAGTTGTATTCTTGAATAAAGCAGACATGGTTGATGATGCCGAGTTATTAGAGTTGGTTGAAATGGAAGTACGTGACTTGCTAAGTAGCTACGATTTTCCAGGAGATGATATTCCTATTATTGTAGGTTCAGCTTTGAAAGCGCTTGAAGGTGATACCAGTGCAATAGGTGTTCCAGCAATTGAAAAATTAGTAGATACTTTAGACGCTTATATACCAGAACCTGTACGGAATATTGATAAATCATTTTTGTTGCCAATTGAAGATGTGTTTTCTATTTCTGGACGTGGAACAGTAGTTACTGGGCGTATCGAGAGTGGAATAGTTAAAGTTGGTGAAGAAGTAGAAATAGTTGGTATACATGATACTCAGAAGACCATTTGCACAGGCGTGGAAATGTTTCGCAAATTGCTTGATGAGGGTCGTGCTGGAGATAATGTTGGTGTATTGCTTCGTGGTACTAAGCGAGACGAGGTAGAGCGAGGTCAGGTTTTATCCAAGCCAGGTACTATTAAGCCGCATACAAAGTTTGAAGCGGAAGTATATGTATTGTCTAAAGAGGAAGGTGGTCGTCATACTCCTTTCTTTAATGGATATAGACCACAGTTTTATTTCAGAACCACTGATGTGACGGGTACTTGTGATTTGCCTGAAGGAACTGAAATGGTTATGCCAGGTGATAATGTACAGTTAGTTATTAATTTACATGCACCTATCGCGATGGTTGAGGGGTTGCGCTTTGCAATTCGGGAAGGTGGTCGTACTGTTGGCGCCGGTGTTGTCGCTAAAATAATCGAGTAATTATAATGAGTAGCAATCAAAACATTAAAATAAGATTAAAATCCTTCGATCATAGGTTGATAGACATGTCAACACGAGAGATAGTTGAGACAGCAAAGCGTACTGGTGCACAAATTCGTGGACCAATACCCTTGCCTATTCGCAAGGAAAAATTTACCGTATTGACATCTCCGCATGTAAATAAAGATGCAAGAGATCAATATGAATTACGTACTCATAAACGCCTGGTTATCATTGTTCATCCAACTGAAAAAACAGTAGATGCTTTGATGAAGTTGGATTTGGCTGCTGGGGTTGATGTTCAGATAAGTCTTGATGATTAATCATTAAGACGAAGGATAGAAAAGAGGTGTTACAATGATGATCGGTTTATTAGGCCGTAAAATCGGTATGACGCGTGTATTCACAGCAGATGGGGTTTCTGTTCCAGTTTCTGTTGTAGAAGTACAACCAAATCGTGTTTCTCAACTTAAATCTGAGTTAACTGATGGATATAAAGCCATTCAATTAACTGGTGGTTCGAAGAAAGCTGGAAAAGTGAGCAAGCCTATGGCTGGTCATTTTGCTAAAGCAGAAATTGATGCAGGAGACATGCTGATGGAATTTCATGTCGACTCAGTAGACGATTTCAAGCTTGGCCAGGTTATTTCTGTAGCTGATGTTTTTAGTGCCGGTCAGTTTGTTGACGTATCTGGCGTAAGCAAAGGTAAAGGTTTTGCTGGTACAGTGAAGCGACATAACTTTAGAACACAAGATGCTACTCATGGTAACTCTAGGTCACACCGTGTACCTGGTTCTATAGGTCAAAATCAAACGCCAGGTAGAGTTTTTAAAGGTAAAAAAATGGCTGGACATATGGGTAACACCCGATGTACTGTTGTAAGCCTTGAACTTGTGCGGGTTGATGCTGATCGAAATTTACTTCTCATCAAAGGTGCTATACCTGGTGCTCCCGGTATTAGAATAGAAGTTAAGCCTTCAGCGCGCAAGCAAGCAAGAGGTGAGTGATGGAAATTATTACAAAAGATACAAACACACAGGTACAAGTTAGCGATGATGTTTTTGCCTATGCTTATAATGAGGGACTGGTGCATCAAGCAATAGTTACCTATATGAATAATGCACGTAGTGGCAATAGCGCACAGAAAACGCGTGCTGAAGTTAGAGGTGGCGGTAGAAAGCCTTGGAATCAAAAAGGTACAGGGCGGGCGAGAGCTGGAACCATTCGAAGTCCAATATGGAGATCGGGTGGCGTCACTTTTGCGTCCAAAAAGAGAGATTATTCGCAAAAACTTAATAAAAAAATGTACAAACGCGCATTACGTAGTATAATCTCCGAACTTTGTCGTACAGAAAATCTTGTAGTCCTTAGTGATTTTCAATGTGCAAGTCACAAGACTAAAGATTTCATTAATAAAATGAATGGGCTTGATATTAAAAATGCACTTATCATTATGAGTGAAGTTGGTGAAAGTGAATATTTGGGTTCAAGAAACTTAATTGATTATGACATCTGTGATGTGACAACTATGGATCCCGTGTCTTTGCTTAGATATGAGAAAGTGGTTGTAACAGAGGCTGCACTTAAAAAAATTGAGGAACAGTTACAATGAATGCTGAGAGATTGATGATGGTTCTAAGAGAACCACATACTTCTGAAAAGGCTACAGTTTTAGCCGATAAATTTAAACAATTCACTTTCAAAGTATTGAAAAATGCAACTAAAGCTGAAATTAAATTCGCTGTAGAGAATATATTTAACGTTAAAGTTAAAAATGTATCAGTACTCAATGTGAAAGGTAAGGCCAAGCGCTTTAAGCAGACAAGTGGCCGGCGTAGTGATTGGAAAAAAGCGTTTGTATCGCTTCATGCCGATCAAGACATTGACTTTACAGTTACTGAATAAGGTAGGTCCAAGATGACACTATTAAAGTCCAAACCTACATCACCAGGTAAACGTGGTGAATTGCGGGTGGTTCATCATAATATCCACAAGGGTAAACCCCTTGCAACTTTGGTTGAGAAGCTAAAGAAAACCGGTGGGCGTAATAATCAAGGTAGGATAACAGTTAGACATATAGGCGGCGGACAACGACAAAAATACCGTTTGGTTGATTTTAAACGCAACAAAGATGGTATCGAAGCCCGTGTAGAGCGTTTGGAATATGATCCTAACAGAACAGCTCTTATTGCACTGATAGTTTACAAAGATGGTGAAAAAAGTTATATTATTGCTCCCAACTTGCTTGAAGTAAATGCTGTTGTTGTTAGCGGTGCTGACGCGCCAATTAGCGTTGGCAATTGTTTGCCGTTAAAAAACATACCTGTAGGTACAACCATTCACTGCGTTGAAATGAAAGCAGGGAAAGGTGCTCAAATGCTACGTAGTGCAGGTTGTAGTGGCCAATTAGTTGCTAAAGAAGGTGTTTACGCTACGTTAAGATTGAGATCGGGCGAAATGCGCAAAGTTCATCTTCTATGCCGAGCTGTGATTGGAGAGGTTAGCAATAGTGAGCATAGCCTTCGATCACTTGGGAAAGCAGGAGCAAATCGTTGGAGAGGAATACGCCCAACTGTACGTGGCGTAGCAATGAATCCAGTTGATCACCCACACGGTGGTGGTGAGGGTAAAACATCTGGTGGACGTCATCCTGTCTCGCCTTGGGGAGTTCCAACCAAGGGATATAAAACCAGAAGTAACAAGCGTACTGATGGCTTTATTGTCAGGCGTCGTAAGAAGAAATAATTATTGAGAGGATATCAAGTGGCTCGTTCTATAAGAAAAGGTCCATTTATTGACCAACATTTGATCAGCAAAGTTGAAGCTGCCGTTGAATCAAAATCTAAAAAACCAATTAAAACTTGGTCAAGACGTTCGACAATCGTTCCTGAAATGATTGATTTGACAATTGCCGTTCATAATGGAAAGGATCATGTTCCTGTATATATTACTGACAACATGGTTGGGCATAAACTAGGTGAGTTTGCCATGACTCGTACATTCAAAGGCCACTCTGGTGACAGAAAGGCTAAAGGCAAGTAAGAGGATATGATGGAAGTTACAGCAAAGTTAAAAGGCGCTCCCTTATCCGCTCAAAAAGGTAGGTTAGTAGCCGATATGATACGTAATATGAAAGTATCAGGTGCGCTTGATGTTCTCAAGTTTACACCGAAAAAAGGTGCGCAGTTGATGCTTAAGTTATTAGAATCAGCTATTGCTAATGCTGAAAATAATAGCGGTGCTGATATTGATGATTTGAAAGTTGGTGTGGTATTTGTTGATGAAGCGACTACTTTGAAACGTATTAGTCCCAGAGCTAAGGGCCGTGCAAATAGAATTTGTAAGCGTACATGCCATATCACGATTAAAGTGTCTGACGAGGAATAGCAATGGGACAAAAAGTCAATCCTATAGGCATACGCCTTGGAATAATTAAAGATTGGAACTCCAAGTGGTTCGCAGGAAAACGATATGCTGAATTTTTAGTTCAGGATATCAAGTTGCGTAGTGAGCTGAAGAAGAAGCTATATGCCGCTGCAATAAGTAAAATACTTATTGAACGACCTGCTAATAATGCGGTTATAACCATACATAGTGCAAGACCCGGTGTTATTATCGGTAAAAAAGGTGGAGGCATTGAGACTCTACGTAAAGAAATTGCAACTAAGCTTGGTATACCTGTGCACTTGAACATCCAAGAGGTTAAAAAGCCTGAGATAGACTCTACATTGGTTGCTGAAGGTATAGCACAGCAGTTAGAGCAACGGGTGATGTTCAGACGTGCAATGAAGCGTGCGGTTACATCTGCTTTAAAATCAGGCGCAAAAGGCATTAAGATTTGTGTGAGTGGTCGACTTGGTGGTGCTGAAATTGCTCGAAGTGAATGGTATAGAGAAGGTCGCGTGCCTTTACATACATTTAGAGCTGATATTGATTATGGCACAGCAGAGTCTAAAACTACATACGGAATTATTGGTGTAAAAGTCTGGATCTTCAAAGGTGAAGTGTTGCCACAGAAGAAGAGATTATCAGACAGCGCCCAGTGAGTGAGGATTATTAATTATGTTACAACCAAAGCGTACTAAATATCGCAAACAAATGAAGGGCCGCAATAGAGGACTTGCCTTAAGAGGTAGCCAAATTAGCTTTGGTGAGTTTGGTCTAAAGGCACTTGAGCGTGGTCGCTTAACAGCAAGGCAAATTGAAGCCGCAAGACGGGCTATGACGCGCCATATTAAGCGTGGTGGTAAAATTTGGATTAGGGTTTTTCCAGATAAGCCTATTACTCAAAAGCCTTTAGAAGTTAGGCAAGGTAAGGGTAAAGGTAGTGTTGAGTATTGGGTTTGCCAAATTCAACCTGGTAAAGTTTTATTTGAAATGGAAGGTGTTACGAGAGAATTAGCGATAGAGGCTTTTGATCTTGCTAAAGCAAAACTACCTTTCAAGGTAATGTTTGAAGAGCGGACGGTAATGTGATGAAAAAAATAGATGAATTGCGACTTTTAACAATAGATGAATTACAGGCAAAATTAATATCTTTGCGTAAAGAGCAGTTTGGCTTACGAATGAAGAAAGCAAGTGGCTCACTGGATAAGACACATATCATTACCATGGTGCGTAAATCAGTGGCAAGAGTTAAAACAATGTTGACTGAAAAGGCAGGTAATTGACATGTCTACTAGTGAATCAAATGGCAGAACAATGGTTGGAAAAGTAGTTAGTGATAAAATGGATAAGACTATAGTAGTGATGATTGAACGTACAGTGAAACATCCTAAGTATGGTAAGATTTTGAAACGTAGAACTAAATTGCATGCTCACGATGAGAATCAAGTGTGTCAAATTGGTAATACGGTGAAGATCCGTGAGTCAAGACCACTCTCTAAGACGAAAAGCTGGGTATTAGTCGAAGTAATTTCTTAATCAAAAGTAATGATTTGCTTTTAAAACCCTAAAAGGCCTGATATAATCAGCAACCTTTTTCTGTTCGAAATTAGAGCTGGAGAATAAAATGATACAAATGCAAACTGTGCTCGAAGTAGCAGATAATAGTGGCGCACGAAGAGTAATGTGTATTAAAGTACTTGGCGGCTCACACAGACGGTATGCTCGTGTTGGTGATGTGATTAAAGTCAGTATTAAAGATGCCATACCAAGAAGTAAAGTTAAAAAAGGTGCTGTAATGAAAGCTGTAGTTGTAAGAACAGCTCAAGGTGTACGAAGAGACGATGGTTCTCTTATACGATTTGATGGTAATGCAGCAGTACTTCTAAATAATCAAAATGAGCCTATTGGGACTCGTATATTTGGCCCCGTTACTCGCGAGCTACGAGAGAGGTTTATGAAAATAATATCTCTGGCTGCTGAAGTTTTGTGAGAAGGATTAAGTATGAAACGAATTAAATCAGGTGATGAAGTAATTATAGTCGCCGGTAAAAGTAAAGGTCATGTAGGTAAAGTGTTGCGAGTAAAAGAAGAAAGTGTTGTTGTTGAAGGTGGTAACTTAATTAAGAAACATGTTAAGGCCAACCCGCAACAGCCTGAAAATAAAGGTGGAATTATTACTAAAGAAGCTCCACTTCACTTGTCTAATGTTGCTCACTATAATCCTATTACTAAAAAAGCGGATAAAATCGGCTTTAAGTATCTTGAGAATGACGGCGTTAGCAAAAAAGTTAGATATTTTAAATCTAATAATGAAATAATTGACCGTGCTTAATTAGG
>JBIODT010000014.1:0-22918 GCA_044445305.1 Legionellales bacterium
CCTTATTTAAATGCCTTTATTATACTCCTCTTTCGCGATTATTTAAACACGCAATGAACTGAAAAATCAATGCGCCTAAAATCCTGAAAACCCATCCGTGAAAGGTATGCATCAACGCGCCCGCACAAAAAAGAGCCCTGGCATTTTTTGTGCGGGGAGCTAAAAATTACGAATCAACAACGAGGTAACTGTGCGCCCTATTATTCGAACTGTATTAGCAACCTTTGTTTTCATGGCTTTTGCTCTGAACAGTCAAGCCGAGGTATTGCTTCATGATACTCATGGCCAAAGTACTGCCTTTTCTACTCTCAAGGGGCAATGGGTATTTATCAATTATTGGGCTGGCTGGTGTCGAACTTGTGTTGATGAAATTCCAGAGTTTAATCGTTTTTATCTCAGTCATAAAAAAGATCCTGTCGCAGTATATGCTGTGAACTATGATGCCTTACCCTTAGTCGAACAAGAAATTTTAATTAAAAAATTAAACATCAGCTACCCCAGCTTAATGCAGAATCCTGCTAATGAGTTACATTTAGGTGACATTATTGGCGTTCCTGTGACTTTTATATTCAACCCTAAGGGAACGCTTGTTAAAACATTATATGGTGGTCAAACCGCCGAGACACTGAATCAAGCAATGGTTAACTAGTACCTGTCGTCAATTGTTTCCCGTGAAACATGCTGTTTTGCACCCAAAGTTTTTTCAACCAGGTGTTTTTTAGCCTCTGTCAGCTGAGTGAGTGGCAGAGTGGCTAATCCGGCTGCTTTGTATAATGTGCTTACACTAGTATTGTCTATCGCCTGCAAATGCAGCGACAGTGTCTCAATATCACCACGCATCAACGGTCCAGTTAACGACGCGCTGACCTCTTCCACTTGCAGCAAATTGGTTAAATTACCTTGCATGAGCCGGTAAATCATTAACCGTGCTTGCTGAGGCGTTAATCCTGCTTTTAAGAGTAGCGCTTCGCTGCAAGCAGCCAAAGTAATCAAATAATTGGAGGCCATGCATGCTGCGGCGTGGTAGGCCGCTTTTGCCTCGGGCTTTATCGGAATGATACGGGCACCCAAGCGCGTGAAGGCGCTCGTTAACCAGGCAAGTGCGGGTGCATCACCTTCGACAACACAATCAACATCATTAAAGGCATGCGCATCCAAGTAACCGGCTCTAAATGCTTTTAAAGGATGGATGCTGGCAATAGAACAACCTTGTTCTTTGAGTGGTAACAGGATGGCCGAGCTTAATACACCACTGCAATGAAAAACCAAACAGCCAGGATTCAATGCAACCTGTTTTACCAGCTGTTGAACTGCGGGTTTGATTGCATCATCGCCACAGGTAATCCAGATGATTTCTGCGGCTGGTAATTGAGCAAAGGCATCTACCGCAAAGCCGGAGCCAATTTCTTGGCAGCTGTTGGCAGCACTGATTGGGCTTTGATTGCAAATGGCTTGTACGCTAATGACCTTGGCTGTTGATAAAGCCAAGGCTATATTTTTACCTAAGCGTCCGGCACCAATGATGTTACATTTCATACAGTTCCTTCAGAGCAATGGCAATAAAGATCGCATTCTATTTTCCAGTAGAGCAGACACTTTTTAACAAACCTGATCGTATCTAATTTGTTATAAAGATACAATTACTCAAACAGTTTTTACATAAAACACTCACAACCATGCTGAACATAGCGTATAATCGTCACAAATTGTATGTTTGTGATTAAATCTAATGTCCTATTTAGTTCAGGGAACTGCGCAGCAACTTTTTCAAGCATTTGGTCAAGAATGGGTAACCGCAATAAAAAAAGGGGGCACCCAGAGCCAGATAGCAAGAGAGCTCTACCAAAGCAAATTTTGGGGCACAGAAGAACAAGCTCAATACCATCGCCTCATCTGGCAAACGAGCGCTCATCCAGAAACCTACTGCCAAGGCGATATGTCTGCGGGTAATTTATCTTTGTTGCTGCGCGAGCTGCAACCACTGATGCGAAAAAATGAAACCATTGAGGCATGGCAGCAAAATTATCGGCATCAGGAGTTTGCTTATGTTAGTGAACGACAAGAGCTCTGCGGCTTGATGCTCATTTATAGACAAGATGACCCAACACAGTGGATGCTAGGCCTGGTCAAAAACACCAACTGGTTACCCAAAGACAGAACGGTGATGCTGCTGTCCGGTTTTAATTTAGCTGCGTTCCTAAAAAACCCCACGCCCGATGTTCAAACAACCTCTGTCGATGCTGTTAACAACCCGTTTATGGATAATATCGGCTCAGATTTAATAACAGCGCTGCTGCAACAGACCCTAACTCCTAATGGTTCTGCTATTGATTTAAAATTCAACCGGGTAGGGCAACTATTACGCCAGTTACAGCGCAGTACTGAAAGCCGCGCCATTCAAGATCCTGCCCCCTTAACAGAAATAGACCCGAAATTACTGTTTGCAGACAACCACGTCTTGTCTTTAATCGCCCAATACGATCTTTACTTGTCTTCAGCCTTACTAAAAGAAAGCCTCTCCGCTTCAAGTCGCTTATGTCGGGCAATCAAACAAACGGCATTAACCTCTGATTACAATAAAAACAAACAAATACTGCAGCTTACTGTTATTTTTTACGCGGCAGGCATCTACACGCAGGGCAAAGCAGTGATACAGGATAATGCTGTTTTAAATGCACTGAACGTAATAGCAAGCACCCGAGGACAGAATGAATTAATTGTTGCATTAATCAAAGGCAACTATCAGTTAGAGCTGCTGCAACTGATCTTATCTAAAGAGGCCTATTACAGCACCGTCTTTTTGCTCGACCAGTTGGGGCTTACAGAAGACATCCCGAAGTTTTTTACCCAAGCGAACAAGTTGCAGCAGTTAGAATACATTCATTCCTTAACCAGCGAAACCTGTAAGAAATTATGTCTGGTGTTTTGGACTAAAGGCAATTTAACGTTAACTGACTATGAACAAATAGTTGCCGCCACCAAAGAATACCGTCATCCCGATCTGGCAGAAACCTTGCTGGCTTTAGATAAAACCGGTGAGTACTCAATTGAAGACTTACAGCATCATGCCTTAACGCCGCAGAAACACCTACAAAAATCAATACGGCATCATTTTGCAGGCTATTTTACTCAATTTGTCGAAATAAAACATGACTTGAATCAATTCACAGAAACCACCTTATTGGCTTTAATCCAATCATTGAATGTTCTTAAGCAAGCGCAGACATCCAAGTCATTCGATGCTTATAATTTGGCCACTAAAAGCAACCATCAAGGGCTATTACTGCGACTTTTTCTACCGCAAATGGCTGCCATTACGGATATTGAGATCCAACGAAATTTGATTGAACTTCTTTATACAGGAATAGTACACGGTGTCGTCACGCAACGAAATGCCATTAAGCTTATCGCTGCCGACAAGATGCCGCTGTCTATGCTTGCAAAAGATTTGCAGGAACGCTTTACTTGTGCGAAACAGATGCAACTTCTGGAATTCAACAGTGACCTGATTGCTTTTGCTGCCAAAGCAGAGTCTACTAAGGCCAGCCGGTTTAGACAAATTATCAACGATGTTGAAGTTCAATGTGAGAGCATACAAGAGCGTCTCAGTTTGCCAGGTGCCGACCGGTTGATGTTAAAACAGTGGCAACTGGCGGAGATTGAGTATAGAAAAACCGTCTATCAGATTGCTTATGATGCTTTAACCTCATCGCGTACGGATCTACAAGATAGAATGCAGCGTGCCGAGTCCAAGGTATTGAAGATAGTAGATCCGGAAATGGACTCCTGGTTGCAAACCATCCTGATGGTAATCGCTAATATTTTGATTACAGCCTGCACCTTAGGCTATGCCAATAAGAAAAAGCAAGAAAGAACAGGCAATCTTTGGTTTTTTAACCAAACACCATCAGGAGAGGAGATACGTACTCTGGATAGGAATATAGTGCAATTAGGCTCGTGTTCGGAGTTAACCTAGTACAACGTTGTACTGATTCTGTCTGGTGACATCTCATCTTGCATCTATCGTTGGCTAAATATAAACCACCCTCATCCGCCCTGTCGGGCACCTTCTCCCGCCAGTGGGAGAAGGGTCTCCGTCACTATACTGCGCGCGGTCACAAACTTGAACGCAATCTGAGCGTCAGTTGTACTAGGACCCGACACCTTGGGGCTGTTGCTGGGTAATACAGTGAATACCGCCACCGCCAGCGAACACATCCAAAGCATCAATTTGTGTTATTTGATAGCCAGGGAACAAGCGTACAAATAATTCATATGCCGCTTTATCATAAGCTTCATAACCAAAGGCCGGCATCACTATGCCTTGATTGGCCAGATAAAAATTAATATACGATAAAGTCAGTCGCTCGCCATGCATAAAGGTAGCGGGTGGTTGCTCTATAGTATAGATCTCTAATTGGCGTCCCTTGGCATCAGTTGCTGACTTGAGAATTTCCAAGTTCTCTTGCAAGGCAACATAATTGGGATCTTGCTGATCATTAGTGATAAGGCAGAGGACTTTTCCGGCTGCGATAAAACAAGCAATTTCATCAACATGGCCATCTGTTTCGTCGCCTAAGAGGCCTTGATTCAGCCAAATGATGCGCTCTCCACCCAAGTAATCGTAAAGGTATTGCTCTATTTGTTGTTGTGACAAATAGGGGTTACGATTGACATGGAGCAAGCATTCTCGAGTGGTTAAGATGGTCCCCTCGCCATCGACATGAAAGGAGCCGCCTTCCATCACTAACGGTGCCTGAAATAAATGGGCCTGCGTTTGTTTTATCAGCGCCAAAGCGATTTGATTGTCTAAGGCACAATCCTCATAGTTTCCACCCCAGGCATTATGAATCCAGTTTACTCCAGCCAACTGCTGGGCTTGATTCAACAAAAAACTAGGCCCTGTGTCTCGCGTCCATGAGTCGTTAATGGGCAACGTACTGATGCTTATGTTTTTTCCACATAAGCTGCGTGCTGAGGCTTCATCGCCTGGATTCACTAAAACGGTGACCGGCTCATACTGGGCTATCGCATTGGCAACGCGCGCATAGGCGACCCGAGCACGTTCCAAACCTACTTTAGACCAAGTCGCCACGTGACAGGGCCAGGCCATCCAGCAGCGCGTATGGGGATGCCATTCAGCGGGCATGAAATAACCGGCATTTTTGGGGGTGGTGTTTGTCATCACTTTACTGTAGTTCCATCAAGATACGTTAATTGGGAAAAAATACTTCTTAATTCATTCAAATAGGCCAGGATCTTTTCTTTAGGCAGTTCGGTTTGAATTAATTGCTTTTCATAGGACTGAATGAGTTTTTTAGTATCGTAATGTGCCAAATTCAACACGTTAGTCACGGTGTCACCACTGACCAAATCATTAATTTCAAAGTGGCCATCATCAGAAAGTTGCACGTCCAAAGAATTGGTATCACCAAATAAATTGTGCAAATTACCCAGTATTTCTTGATAAGCACCCACCAAGAAAAAACCGATGGCATAAGGGTTGTCCATGTCAAAAGGTGGCAGCATTAGGGTCGAGTTGACACAAGAACTGCCCGGATACTGTTTCAGGGTACCGTCTGAGTCGCAGGTTAAGTCTTGTAAAATACTGTGCATGCTGGGTGTGACATTTAATTGTGAAATAGGTGCGACCGGAAATACTTGCCCAATAGCCCAAGCATCCGGAATGGATTGAAAAAATGAAATATTACAGAAAATTTTGGTGGCCATGCTTTCGTTAATCATCATCAGCAAAGCCATTTCGCTGGGGTTGTCTTCATCCAGACGCTGTTTAAGCGCCATGCAAATATTCGTATAAAATGCCTCCACTTTGGCCTTTTCTTTCAAACCGATAACGCCGTGTTTGAATAAAGAATGAGCTTCAGAAAGCGAATGGGCTGCATAATTGTAAATTTCTGTTGGTGAGCTGTCCGTGATGGCTTGGTAGGTGTCATAAATGTCACAAATCACATGGGAGTCTTCAGCCTCAATCTCCGGAAGCACAGGCGCTGCTTTAACAATTTCTATATCCGTAATGTTGGATATTAAAATGGCGTGATGTGCTGTTAGTGCGCGCCCCGACTCGGAAATTAAATGGGGCTCGGGTATTTCTGCTTCCTGACAAATGTGTTTCAACTCCAGCAGAATATGGGTTGCATATTCACTCAGGCTGTAATTCATTGAGCAGCCGGTGTTGGATCGCGTGCCCTCATAGTCAACACTAAGTCCCCCGCCAACATCTATGGTGCTTATCGGTGCATGTAACTGACGTAACTCGACATAATAGCGAGCCACCTCTTGCATGCAATGACGAATGTCATGAATGTTGGCAATTTGCGAGCCTAAATGACAGTGCATCAGCTGCAGGCAATCAAGCAAACCACAAGCATTTAATTGCGTGATCAACTCCAGCACTTGTTTGGCATTTAAGCCAAATTTGGACTTAACACCACCCGTATTTTCCCATTTCCCAGCACAGGTGGTCACCAAGCGAATACGGACGCCCAGCGTTGGCTTGATTTGTAACAGCTCCGATTCTCTTAAAATAATCTCCAGCTCGGATATTTTTTCGATAATGATGAACACTTGATGGCCCATCTGCTGCGCAATTAACGCCGTGCGTATGTAGCTGCTGTCTTTATAACCATTACAGACTATAGTACTGTGTTTGTTACCCAACATACCGAGCACGGCCATGAGCTCTGGTTTACTCCCTGCCTCTAAGCCGATACTGTTTTCAGGTGATTTTAGTAGTTCTCTAACAACGCTTTGCTCTTGGTTTACTTTAATGGGGTAAACCAATTTATAGCTGCCGGCATACTCATTTTCTGCTATGGCTTGGTTGAAGGCTTGGTAAATTCGGCGGACTCGGTCATGTAAAATATCACTGCAACGAATCAATAACGGCAGATGCAAACCAGCCCTATCAGCAGCGTTGACTATGGCTTGCAATTCCACACCCTTTTTCCCAGGTTTTTTGCTGATTTCTATATTCCCTTGAGCATTAATACTGAAGTATCCCTCACCCCAATTCCCAATATTGTACAAATTATCTTCTATTAGTGTGTTATTCATTCTATAATGATTCCCATGGGGTATATGCTGCGCGTGCTCACAAACTGCGATGGAAATGATACATCAGATCCCCCACACAAAAAATAGCCCCACCCTTTTTTGTCCCTTAGGAAGTAAATTAACTAAAGTTTTATCGCTACATGTCGATTACTTAAGTTATCAGACTCAAAATTAGCGGATATGCGCGATGACTGACAATTTTGGAGCAAGCCGTATGAGGGGTTTTCATACCGCTTGCTCCAGTATCCAATCCCTTAAAAATTATAATAACAAGGAGCCGGAAATGTCTAAAAACCACTTACAAGATGCTTTCCTCAATCAACTGCTTAAGGAAAAAGTCACCGTGTCCATCTTTTTAGTCAATGGCATAAAATTACACGGCATAGTCGATTCTTTTGACCAACACGTGGTCATGTTAAAAAATTCCATTACGCAAATGGTCTACAAACATGCCATATCCACTGTCGTGCCCTCACGCATGATTTTAATCTCCGCGGACACAGCATCTGGTGAGGAAGCAGGAACTATGGCAGACTAAGGATCTTTCTTTTTTGGAGCCGTCCTTTGTTTGATCGTCCACAAGGTGGTGAGAGGGCTATACTGGTACAGCTGATGGTACCCGGGGTTGATGCCGATAGAGCATTGGCGGAATTTGAGGAATTGGCTCTTTCAGCAAACGCAGAAATATTAGATTGTTTGTTGGGTACACGCGCAAAACCTGATGCTAAATTTTATATAGGTAAAGGCAAAGCTGAAGAGTTGCGTCAGCTGGTAAAAACATTAGACGCGGAATTGGTCATCGTTAACCATGAATTGTCTCCCTCCCAAGAACGCAATTTAGAGCGTTTACTTGAGTGTCGAGTAGTCGATAGAAGTGGCTTAATTCTCGATATCTTCGCTCAAAGAGCACGAACTTTTGAAGGCAAGCTTCAAGTTGAACTGGCCCAATTACAACATTTATCAACCAGACTCATTCGTGGCTGGACTCATTTAGAGCGACAAAAAGGCGGCATTGGTTTGCGTGGTCCAGGTGAAACGCAACTAGAAACTGATCGCCGCTTGTTGCGCGATCGGATTAAATCGATTCACAAACGCCTGGAAAAGGTACGCACCACGCGCTTGCAAAACCGCCAATCCAGACGCAAGGCAGCAATGGCCACCGTCTCTTTAGTAGGTTATACCAACTCGGGAAAATCCACTTTATTTAATGCCCTAACCGGTGAATCTATCTATGTGGCAGATCAGCTTTTTGCAACCTTAGATCCAACCATGCGTCAACTTGATTTACCTGGCTCTTCAGCCGCGGTCGTAGCGGACACAGTGGGATTTATTCGGGATTTACCACATCATTTGGTAGAAGCCTTTAAAGCCACATTGGAAGAAACGCAACAGGCCGATTTATTATTGCATGTCATTGACAGCTCAGACACCCATTGGCTCGATACAGCAAAAGCAGTACAAACAGTGCTGGACGAATTGGATATTACTAAAATACCAGTCATTCGAGTCTTTAATAAAATTGATTTACATAAGGGATGGCAACCTAAAGTGGAATTTAGCGGCGGTTACTGTAACGTATGGATGTCAGCAGCAGCGGGTACCGGGATAGACCTATTAAAAGAAGCCATAGCCACGCAATTACATGGCAGCATACTGATTGAAGACGTCTTGCTTAAAGGCGCAGAAGCCAAATTGCGCGCGCACTTGTATCAATTGGGGGCCGTTGTCTCGGAGTCGATTAATGATGAAGGCGATTGGTTGCTTAAAATCCGCATTACCAAGGCAGAAAAACAGCGTTTATTTAGGGTCTGAACCAAATGCAGCTTGGTTCAGCGCCTAGCCTTGATGCAGCCATATCGTTACCCATAAGTTATCTCATGGAAAACAGTTATAAAATCACACACTGTACTCAAACAGTGCGTCATTGCGAGGCTACGAAGCAATCCGGCGGCCGTCACTCCGAACTCACGGGATTGCTTCGTGGCCTCGCAATGACGAGACCTATTGGTTCATTGCATTTTTCAGCTTTTTGCTAACTTGTGGGTAACGATATGGATGCAGCGCAGCGTAATCAAGATTCCCATTCGCCATTTAAAGGTCAACAGGCCCTAAAGAAAACCTTCTTGTCGCATCCATTCATCAGTGGCAAATTTAGACATATAATTACGAATAGAATCGGGTAAGATCACCAGGCATTTTTGTCCTTTTTTTAGTGCTTTGGCTGCTTGTAGCGCACCCCACATCGCCGCCCCAGAGGAGCCGCCTACCAACAGACCTTCCTTGCTCATTAATTGCCTTGCGGTTTGAAATGAGTCGGCATCGTTGCTTTTAATGTAGGCATCGATTAAATGATTGTCCAGCACCTCGGGGAAAAAATCATAACCTATGCCCTCTACAAGATAGGATTTAATGTCGGTGCCGCCGCCAAGAATAGAACCTTCAGGATCAACACCAATGATTTTGATGGCAGGGTTGTATTCTTTGAGACGTTTTGCAATCCCGCTAATGGTTCCGCCAGTACCTACGCCAGCAACAATCATATGTAAATCCATACCAAAATCATCAATAATTTCCTGAGCAGTGCCGTGATAATGGGCATAGGGATTGTCAGGATTGGCGTATTGATCGAGGATGTGCGAATTGGGCAGTTCTGCCTGTAGTTGCTTCGCAAGAGAAATATGACTGTCGGGATCATTCCAAGCAGCTTCCGTCCGTGTTCTGTAGATTTTAGCACCCAAACGCTCAAGTACAGACTGTTTTTCCTGGCTCATTTTTTCCGGCATGGTAATGACCACGTTATAGCCCAAAACAGCTCCAGCAAGAGCAATGCCTATACCGGTATTGCCTGAACTGGGTTCAATCAGCGTGTCACCTGGCTTAATGCGCCCAGCCCGTTCGGCGCTGACAACCATTTCATAACCGATGCGATCTTTAATTGAGCCGCCGGGGTTAAAAAATTCACATTTGGCATACAGTTCGCAATCCAGATCGCCGCCAAGTCGATTCATTTTAACCACCGGAGTATGCCCTATGGTTGCCAAAATATTGGGGTAAATCATCACAGTCCCTTATCATCAGTCAGATAAACTAGATTATATGCAGAAGCCAGGGAACTTCACAATCAGTCCACGGGAATCGGGCCAAAATATAACCTATAATGACCCCAAGAATTTAGACCACCAAAATTTAAAAATTTAGGAGATAATAGCCTCTACTGAATCCTTCATACGCAATCCTCGTTCTTTTTATCTGGTAAAAATCCGCCTACCTGAGCATCCCATAGGGTTTTATATAAACCGCCGTGCTTCAGCAGTTGTGCATGTGTACCATCTTCTACAATATGCCCACTATCAAATACCAGAATCCTATCCATATGAAGTAGCGTTGATAAACGATGGGCTATCACAATAGTAGTTTTCGTCTGCATCAGCTCCCATAAACTGTCTTGAATGTTTGATTCTGTGACGGAATCAAGTTGAGAGGTTGCCTCATCTAAAATTAAAATCGGAGCATTTTTTAATATGGCCCGAGCTATGGCGATGCGCTGACGCTGTCCACCCGATAGCTTAATCCCACGTTCACCGACAGGAGATTCATAGCCTTGTGGCAATTTGCTAATGAATTCATGGGCATGTGCTTTAATAGACGCATCCATGACCTCTTCATCGCTTGATTCAATTCTTCCATATCGGATATTCTCGATCAAAGTACGGTGAAACAGTGATGGTTCTTGCGGGATCATGGTGATATTCGCACGCAAACTATCCTGGGTGACATCACGTATATCTTGGTCATCGATGAGAATCTGTCCATCAACCACATCATAAAGTCTTAGAATGAGATTCACAAAGGTAGACTTCCCACTACCAGAGTAACCGACCAACCCCACTTTTTGGCCTGCTTCAATCGTCACTGACTTATTTTGAAAGAGCGAATATGCGCCATGATAATGGAATTTAACCTCTGAAAAAACAATTTGCCCTTGGGTAATGACTAAGTTGGAGGCCTCTTTTTTATCCTTCAATTCTTGCGGCACAATAAGAGCATTTAAGCTCTGCTTACATTTTCCAACTGCTTGATTAAACTCATCGACTTGAGACATGGTGTACCAGGTGATATGACCCACCTCCATGCCTAATCCTAAAATCAGCGCAAAGTCACCAATAGTTATTAGATGACGTCCATGTAATTTGATGAGGAAATAAACCATGACTCCAAGCATAAAGGCAATTAATAGACCTTGAATGGAATGGAGCATGAGTAAAAAAAGCTCTTTTTTCTGGAATTTTTCTTTGGTGGTGAGCAAAGAATTATCAAGACGACCTATCTCATAAAGACGTCTTGCAAAAATTCGCACGTTACTCACATTGCTAATACTATCGACTAATGCACCAGAATTCATTGACTCTGATTCAGCATGGACATCAGATAGATCAATAAGATATTTTGAGAGGAACATGCTAATAGAAGAAAACGCGATAAACCATATGAGTAATGTATAAAAAAACTTATGATTGACTGAATACATTGAGATCAATGCAATCACCAATAATGAGGCCCCACGGATAAAATCGGCTGAGATACGATGAAGAATCCTTTCTACATTGTCCGCAAGGGTAGTAATTTGATTAGAAAGGCGCCCTGATAAATTATCCTGAAAAAATTGATGCGAAGACCCTAAAGCATACTCAAATGTTTGACTGATGATTTGATTTTTAATGATGGGTTCAAATTTGTAATTTAAGTAACCAATTGCGCGCCAGGTGAAATTGTCAAAGACAATAAAGTTTAAGACTAATAGCCATGCCGTCCAGGTCAGCACCGAACTATTGTCTGCTTGGTTTGATGCCAAGGTATTGATTATAGACTTAATTAATAAGCTGTTAAAAGGCCCCCAACATCCGGCAAATGCTGCGATGATAATAAATAAGACAACGACTCGCCTGTATGGCTTTAAAAAATGCCAAATAAAAACCCATATATTTTGCGGCAAATTATTATTCATGTTCTACTACTCCACTTGGTACTTCAATCAATGATTCAATCCGTCCCTGATTGATTTGGTAGATGGTTTCAATTTGAATCGCTTTTAAAAAATCCTCATCATGGGAGATGAGAATCATAGCTCCAGGATATTCTTGCAAAACCTGAATCACATGAGCACGCGTTTCGAGATCTAAATTGTTAGTCATTTCATCTAAAATCAATAGCTTTGGCGGGTGAGCTGCAATTAATGCTAACGATAATCTTGCTTTTTCACCGCCGGATAAACTGGCAATACTGGCATGAATTTCTTCATTTTTTCGGAATAAAAAATTATTCAAGTGCTTTCTCACCTCAAGATAAGGGGCTTCTGACATAACTTCGGTCATTGCATCCAAAACCGTTTTATCCATTGAGAGATTATTATAATGTTGATCCAGATAGCCTATATCCACTTTATTAGGCACCATCCAATCGCCTGTTTTAAGTATTATTGGATCACTTAAAATTGCTTTAATCAGCGTTGACTTGCCGCTTCCATTGTCACCACATAAGGCAATACGTTCTCCTGCTTTAACATGCAAGTTAATATTCATCATAATGGCCGTCAGGTTGTCATAACCAATAGTGGCCTCACGAATGAAGATTAGCGCTTTCTGATGCTCGTGCGCTTTAAGTTTAAATTTAGGCTGAATCACTTCAAGGCTATCCATCGTTGCCAATTGTTCCAGCAGGTGTTGTTTTTGGCGATTAATCTGACTTAAACGTTTATCCCCTGTTTTCACCGCCTTGGCCATTTTTGTGTGGGATTGAATAGTAGGCCACTTTCGTTGTGCTATATGCTTTTCACCCCTGATACGGCTGGTTTTATTACGTTTTTGTTCTCGCATTTTCGAAAGGTGAGCCTCTTTCTTTTGTCGTGAAAGCGCTGCGAGCTCTTGAGCAATTGAAGCTTCTTTCTGCGCTAACTCCCGCTGATAATCATGATAATGACCTGAAAAAACAGTCAGTTGCAGAGAATCAATATGCCAAATGGTATCAATCGTTGAGGTTAGTAATTCAACATCGTGAGAAACAATAACTAAAGTACCCCGATATTCTTTAAGCATACGCATTAGAGAACGGCGATTACGGCTATCGAGATGGTTTGTTGGTTCGTCTAATAAGAGCAAATCTGGATGAGATGCAAGTACTTCCGTCAAGGCATGATTTAAACGCTGACCACCACTTTTTTCCGAAAAATCGTATATGATCTGCGGTAAATAACCCATGCTTAGATCGTGAGGAAGCCTAACTTCACCATCACTTGGTTCCATTAGTCCTTGCAACATTTTGATCAAGCTTGATTTACCAGCGCCATTGCGGCCAATAATAGCAATGCGATCACCATAACTAATTTGACCATTAAAGGCCTCAAAACAGGTTTTATGTGGAAATGCAAGGCTAAGGTTTTTAAATTGAATCGGTTTATGCATCAAGGGTTACTCTTAAGTGTCTGTCAGGACGTTACAGATAGTAAAAGCCTTAATCGACTTTCTACCATTGCCCTTTAGATAGGGCTTACTTAAGAAATAATATCCATGATATGTTTAAACCTCGTTGTGCAGTTTTTTTGAATAACATTAGGATTATAAATAATCTTTTAGTTGATGTCAAAACAAATTTGTATTTAAATTGGTTAGTACTATAAGTAACTTCAAAAATAGGGAACTTAAAACTAAAGCCAATAGTACTAATGCTGGATGAACTGATTTAAAAAAAAGGACGCTGAAAAACGTCTAAAGCTGGAACTTTGTGATAAAAATTACCCATACATTACTCAGCAAGTTTGATATATTTATTAGCGTGATCAGATAATGCAACTAAAGAGACTTTCTTGTTGATATGACTTAACATAAAGTCAGCACAAGGTTGAATAAGTGACTTTTAGCCGTTCGCTCTGCACGTGCCAGCCATTCAGACTCCATCGCATGCAGCTCGCCACTCGCCGTCAGTTTTTGTAATCTGAGATCAATGAAATCTAAAAAGCTCATTTCACCAACGGGAAAGGTCTCGCTTGATCTTTTCACGCTCGCATTCGACGCATGATGAAGCTACTTTGGAGGTTAACATGGCAAAGAACAAAAAATGGTCATCAGCTGCTAAATTTGAGATTGCGTTGCACGCGATTAAAAACGAAATGACTTTGAATAAAATTTGTAAAAAATAGTAGGTCTCTCCGACAACAGCCAGTCGTACCCGCCTAAATATTGTTGGCGCGATTCAATTAGGGCATTATATGTATTTTTTCACATCAACTAAATTACCCAACTACGTCAGGTGGTTGCCAGCAACCTGGGGTGATAGCATCCAGGCTTTAAAGCATCTGGAGTATAGATAATGTTCCGCTCTATAGGAAAAAGTGGTAGTTCCTTGCAAATAGCCGCCTTGTTTGGTCCTCGTTTCTTTGCGTACCATGAAATTCCAGAGCCTAAACCGCTTTTTCCTCTGCCTTCATCCGCTGAAACCTTAGAAACATTTTTTGCCAGTGAAGATGGACTGTCGTTTAAAAAAAACTCAGTAGCGTTGCTGGATAAATTGGAACTGTGGGCATCTCAACAAGGCATAGAGGCTGATTCAGCCTATCATACTTTTAAAAGACGGAATATTGAGTACACTGGCAGTCAACTTGAACTAAATAGCATTCAATTACCCTTATATCAACTGGGAATTCCATATTTACTTGGGATAGTTGGTTTTTTAGACAATGCAGACATCGCATTGGATGCGCGAGTCTCCATTATTAAAAATTTAACGGAAGGACTGGCGGTTTGCGGGCCTGGTGTTTATACCAACATTACAGAGGCCTACTGGCGCTTGGTTTCCAAATTAAGTCCTGGCATTGAGTGGATGGTGGCCAGACGAAGCATTGCGGAGCAAATTGCCCTCGAGGTTCTTGATAAAATGGGCTTGCCTCAAAGTAAAGGCATGTTGGGCATGGAAATTCACCATGTGAATGCCGTGCTGAATCATTTTTCTGAGGCTCTGGCCATCAACCGCATCACTGATGAATACATAGGGATCTGTGATGCACCAATGTTAGAACGATTTTTTAAGCTGTTCGCCGCAGAAATCCCCAAAAAATTAACCCCAGAAGCAATCATTACTCATATAATTGCTGAGCAATCTATAGAAAATTTAGCTAAAAAAACCTTTTTTGAGATCCAGGCCTTTGAACAGCGCTTAGAGCGATATGGGCAAGACAAAGGATTTTCTATCCATAATTTGTTTGAATTCGATGAAAATGAGCTGCTACCCAAACTTAAATGGGATTATGAAGACACGCTGTTTATGACCCTGGCTTCTCGACTCATACAAAGTGAGTATTTATTACCTGAGGCCCTGGCGAAAATTCAAAAGTTACCAGGAAGTGCCGAAGTAACGCTGCATTATGTAGCACAACACAGCTTAAGATTTGCTGTGGTAGAGACCGCTCAAGAGGAACTTAAGTCTGAGGCTGTAGCTGCGGTTGAAGCCATCAGGCAACGCAGCGCGCTGATACCCTACTGTGTGCGGCAATTTCAACAAACTAATCGTATTCAACCTGAATTACTGGATTTTATTTTATCTACGCATTGGAAGGACAGCGAACGATTTGAATTAGTGACGGGCATCGTTAAATTCATCCACTCAACAATAGATACCATGCGCTTGCAACCCATTGATGCCTCTTGTTTTGACATTGAACCAGAACAAATAGGATTGGATTGGTTTGATACAACCACTCAAGAAGCCATTTATCTGCCAAGCATTGACTGTATTAGCTCAACGTCATCGCCGATGACTGATGAAAAAAAATTAAATTTATGGTTAGACTTAATACAGCGCCTGCATCCTTCAGGTGCTCAATTTGATGTCATTTTATCAGGATTGCCCAAAGCTGCTCATCCGCTATATATACAGAGGCTGGGATTTGCTAATTTTAAAACCATGATTAACTCAGGTGAGCAGCTGGCCAATGTGTTATGTACGCTTAATATTCAACATGCGTCCTTATTATTATCACAACTGGGGCACAAGCGTTTACTGAATCTCATACACACAGGCAGCCAACTTGCAACCGTGTTGAATAGCCTCCCCGAAGTGGAATGGAGTATGATTTTTGATGCCTTGCGCGTCCGCAGCAAAGGCTTGAAAATAGACAAGGAGCATGTCAGCGCCTTACTTGGGGTCATTTTTTTAAGATTGCCTATACCTCAATGGGATGAATACTGTAAAAAACTGTACCCTTCTGGTTGGTTAGAACAAATCACGCAGCTATCACAAGTGTGCGATGTCTTTCATAAATTGCCCGCAGACAAGGCACGTCTTTTTCTGCAATCCATTCCAGCTACACAGCTTCGTAGGATCAGCATTAATCATCCGTTGCTATTGTTTACAGAACCCCTTACAGAAAGTTTGTTGTATTTATTTCAAAAGTCTACAAAAGATAAAATGGCATTGTTTTTGGAATCTTTTGATCTAGCGCTACTAAGAGATATGTTTGATGTCGATGTATTGGTGCCTAAGTGGAATGATATTCAAATGGTGGACTTTCTACGGCTCTTACCTATTGAAAAAAATGAATTGCTTTTGAATGGGCTGGGACAGGAGTTCATTGATTCGAAGTCCTTTGCAAAAGGAGCTCAAATTCTGAGTTTTTTCCAAACGTTACCCGCGGCAAAATTGACTCAACTTTTTAGTCATTTGACCAAAGATAAACTGCTGGAGAAATTATGTCCCAAGTTTTTCTGTTATATACTTTTTTGCCTTAAAACCAGCCCCGAGAAAGTCGCACTTTTATTGTACCATTTCAACACAGAGGATTTTAGACGGATTTTTGAAAAGAATTATGAGATTGGGCATCTATTCAAGCTTAATGACGATGTAATGCTTGGGTATGTTTTCATGCTTCCTGACGATTTAATCCCTACTGTTATAGGACATATAGGTCATGAGTATTTACGCGAAAAAATAGATCTTAATACCCTAAAAGCACACATTCCCTTGAAAGAACCCAGTCTAAGAAATGATAAAGGAATTTATCGAATTGTTGAGTTCTTGGGTAAAGAACGGTTGATGTATTTTGTTTGGCAAATGGCTGCTGAGACCGCATTAAACTTGCCAAAAATACATGATGATAATTATAAAGATTGTGAAAAAGAAGTTCGTAAAATAATAGCCGATAAAGATACATTGTATTATTTGTTAAGATGGACTGTTTTAGACAACGCCACCCTGGCTCGTTGTATCTTACAATGGATACGATTAATAACCACCTTAAAAAACAAACCATTGGAGCAGTGCAGCGCTTTTTTAGACGACCTGGATCCTCAAGAACTCTTGATGATGGTTATGTCACATCAAAAGTCCTATCATTTATTTAGTAAGCTTAATAAAGAAAGGTCTATTTTACTTTTTAGTAAATTACCTACAGACCAACCAGCCGCACTGGTTTTGAGTTTTAAGCCAAGAGTGGATGCAGAACAATCTTTACAGATCTTGGAGTATTTACCCAAGTACTTGCATAAACCTTTGCTAGCCCACTGGCCCATCGAACAATTACCCGAACTCATTCATCGAAGAGATGTGCTTTTGGCTGTTTTAACCATGCTTGAACGGCCAAATAAAGTGCTGTTGATCAACCTTATAGGCAGTACAAAGTTACATAGTATATTGTTAAAAGATCATAAGATGAATGATGCGCTAACATTTATTCGTGGTGCCGAAGATTTCATAACACACAGGGTATTACTACTCGCTGTATTGAGAGCTCATAAGGAAAAAAGCCACTCTTTTGCTGCAAAATTGCAGTTTTGGAACAGTGTGGGCCGTAAAAAAGATGATGCTGGGCCGGGCTTGTTAGAAAGAGCGCTACTCAAACAAATAGATACTGCCAAACCAGAGGAGGCACAACTCGCAGGCATGCCTTTTCTTGCGAAGTTCGACAATAAGTCCGATGAGCCCAATTTAAGCGACTTATGCCAAGACAAAGATTTAGCCATGATTACCCATGTATTATTTTTTGGATAAATAAGCCTCACTAACAACAAAGTCTTGGGGTTTTTTATCAGGCCTGCTATATTGATATTACGTAGCCATGCTAATACCTGTCATTTTTTAGGTAGGAATTTACATGGTTAGATTATTATAACTTAAGCAGGAAGCTCATTATGATAAATTTCAATTCATTTAGATGGGGTTGTTTGGTTGTTGTACCTTTAGTCCTCAGCTTGTCTGGCTGCTACCTGGACGAACAACGTATTCAGAACGCAGACCATGCACCACAACCAGAAAAAATCATCGTTACGAATAAAAATCAGCCCAAGGTCATTAAGGCTGAACAGCAAGGTAATGCCAGAGAGCCCATTCAACAGGTTGCGCCAGGACCAAAACGTGCAGCAGCGCCTCAACTCCCAGTGATTCAATAAGGATCGCATCTGCAGACAAAAGCGCATGCGGTTTTTTGCATGCGCTTTTCCCAAAAACCTATTGTGGTGCTGTCATTTCCTCAGGTTTTACAAAAGCTGTAAATTGCTCAGCCGTTAAATAACCTAATTTTACAGCAGCCTCCTGTAAGGAACTGTGGTCATGATGTGCTGTTTTAGCTATTTTGGCGGCTTTGTCATAACCTATATGCTGGTTAAGCGCTGTGACTAACATTAATGAATGATGCAAATAATAATCAATGACCTCATGGTTAGGCTCTATCCCTACGGCACAAAACTCCTGAAACGAGTGACAGGTATCGGCCAATAAGTTCAGTGAATGCAGCACATTGAAAATAATCACCGGTTTATAGACATTGAGCTCAAAGTTACCTTGGCTGTCTGCAATACCGACGGTGGCATCATTGCCTAAAACTTGCGTGCACACCATGGTCATGGCTTCACACTGAGTGGGATTTACTTTACCAGGCATAATCGATGAGCCTGGTTCATTTTCAGGAATTATCAGCTCACCGATACCACAACGAGGACCTGAGGCCAGCCAGCGAATGTCGTTGGCTATTTTCATCAGTGCACAGGCCAACGTTTTCATAGTGCTGTGAGCAAAAACCAAAGGCTCATGTGATGCCAACGCAGTAAATTTATTAGGTGCTGTAACAAAAGGCAGATGGGTGATCGCCGCAATATGCTCTGCTATTTTACCAGCAAACTGCGGGTGGGTATTGAGCCCGGTGCCAACAGCAGTACCTCCAGCAGCGAGTTCATACAGCTCAGGTAGTACTTCCTCGAATCTACAGATACAAGCATCCAATTGCGCCACATAGCCTGAAAACTCTTGACCCAAAGTAATGGGTACTGCATCTTGCAAATGGGTTCTGCCAATTTTCACAATGTCTTTGAACGCAGTCATTTTGGCGGCAAAGGCATCACGCAAATGGCGTACCGCGGGGATTAACTTGTCATTAAAGGCAAGGGCTGCGGCAATGTGCATTGCCGTTGGATAGGTGTCATTTGAAGACTGGGACATATTGACATCATCATTAGGGTGTATCGGTGCTTTGCTGCCTATGATCCCACCCGCTAATTCTATGGCGCGGTTTGAAATCACTTCATTCGCGTTCATGTTCGATTGAGTACCACTGCCCGTCTGCCAAACATGCAAAGGAAAATGGCTGTCTAATAGCCCCTTACTTACTTCTTCCGCGGCTTGAACAATTAAATCAGTTTTGTCTTTAGAGAGTTTACCCAAATCAAAGTTAGTCAATGCGGCTGCTTTTTTTAAAATACCAAAAGCGTGCGTCACTTCTAAAGGCATGATGTCCTTGCCTATATTAAAATGGTGTAAAGAGCGTTCGGTTTGCGCGCCCCAATATTTGTCTGCAGGGACTTCAATTTCGCCCATACTGTCGGATTCTATGCGTATTTTGCTCATGCGAATGGCTTCTTTATAAGAGTGTAAAACATCGAAGTATATAAAAAAAACTGGATGCACGCTATCATATTAACTCTGAACCAAGCCCAACATGAGTGGCCATGAGAACAATACGAATTTATCAGCCTGGTGATTATGCAGCAGGACAGCAGGTACTCTTATCTCCAGAGGCCAGTCAGCATGTTGCGGTGGTGTTGCGCATGCAACCTGGTGAGCAGCTGACTTTATTCTGTGGTGACCTGCGTGAATTTGCTGCAGTGATAGAGACCGTGAACAAAAAACAAGTGCTGGTTGCCATTCATGCTGTCAGTCAGGTCAATAAAGAGTCGCCCTTAAGCATTCAGTTAGCCCAGGTCATTTCTAAAGGCGATAGGATGGAGTTGGTCATGCAAAAAGCGGTGGAACTGGGCGTAACCAGTATTGTCCCGCTGATTTCAGACCATTGTGTGGTGAGACTGGATCCAGAACGCATGCAGAAGAAAGTACAGCAATGGCAGGCCATAGCAATTGCTGCTTGTGAGCAATCTGGACGCACGGTAGTCCCAATGGTTCACCCCACGGTAACTTTAGAACATTATGTGCATACAGTGCAGGCGCAATTAAAACTGGTATTACACCCACAAGGCGCTAACACCTGGCGGGATTATGATCTACAATCTGATATTGCCTTATTGATTGGACCAGAGGGTGGTTTAAATAATAAAGAAATAGACTTGGCCCTTGCCTATGGATTTCATACTTTGTCTCTAGGTCCAAGGGTGTTGCGTACAGAAACAGCAGCAATTACAGCATTAAGTGTGTTACAAGCTGTTGCTGGTGATCTATAATTAAGGTATTGAACCAAGCGGCATGCCGCTCGATTCAATTTATACTGCCTGCAGTATACAATATTATCAATAACTGAGGTTTATCCATGAGCGATCATATTATAACGGTAACAGACGCAAGTTTCGAACAAGATGTAATCAACTCAACCAAGCCAGTGCTCGTTGATTTTTGGGCCGAGTGGTGTGGTCCCTGTAAAGCACTGACCCCCATCTTAGAAGAAGTGGCAGCCCTACATGGCCAAGAAGTTACTTTTGCTAAAATAAATATTGATGACAATCCTCAGGCACCTTCAAAATTTGGCGTCATGAGCATTCCCACCCTGATTTTATTTAAAAATGGACTGGTTGAAGCCGTAAAAATGGGCTTATTGTCCAAATCACAATTGAGTGCCTTTGTTGAGAGTCATGTCTAGTTGGACTTTGGACAAAGCTGGCGTGCTTGATAGGTGAAACCATACCTCAACCCCGCCTACACAAAAAAATAGCCCCAGCATTTTTTTGTGTAGGCGGGGTTGATATTATTTTAAATAATATGGATCTCACCATAAATCTGTGTTAGCCTGTTAAAATATGCGACTTAATTCTTAATACAAACTTTAAGTACATGCGCATACAACAGAAAAATTCTGTTCTGCTATTTCCGAATAAAAAATTTTCCCGGACATCCAATTCAGTCAAACAATAAATCAAGTGAGAAGTATGAATCTTAGTGAACTCAAGCAATTATCTATTGCCAATCTCTTTAATATCGCACAAGAGAGCGGTGTTGGAAATACATCTAGCATGCGCAAACAAGAAATTATCTTTGCCCTGCTTAAGGCCCATGCCTTAAAAGGTGAAGACATTCATGGCGATGGGGTGTTAGAGGTCTTGACTGATGGCTTTGGTTTCTTGCGATCAGCAGACGGCTCTTATTTAGCTGGCCCCGATGACATCTATGTTTCACCAAGCCAAATCAGGCGTTTTGGCCTGCGTTCAGGTGATACCATTTCCGGAAAAATTCGTCCACCCAAAGACAGTGAACGTTATTTTGCCTTGTTAAAAGTAGATGAGATCAATTACGACTCACCAGACAGTGTTAAACGTAAAATTTTATTTGAAAATTTAACGCCTTTGTTCGCCTCCAAGCGTTTGGTCATGGAGCAAGGAAATGGCAGTACTGAAGATTTAACTGCTCGCGTTGTTGATTTATGCGCCCCTTTTGGACGCGGTCAACGTGGCTTGATTGTTTCGCCACCGAAAGCGGGTAAAACCCTAATGTTGCAAAACATTGCGCGCTCTATAGAAAAAAACTACCCCGAATGTTACCTCATAGTGTTGCTTATTGATGAGCGCCCTGAAGAGGTTACTGAGATGCAACGCTCTGTAAAAGGCGAAGTAGTTGCCAGTACTTTTGATGAACCCGCTAACCGCCATGTGCAAGTAGCGGAAATGGTCATAGAAAAAGCGAAACGCTTGGTTGAGCACAAACGCGATGTGGTTATTTTACTGGACTCCATCACCCGTCTGGCACGTGCTTACAACACGGTAATTCCCTCCTCAGGTAAAGTACTTACTGGTGGTGTTGATGCCAATGCGCTGCAAAGACCCAAACGTTTGTACGGTGCGGCACGAAATATAGAAGAAGGTGGCAGTCTGACTATCATCGCTACCGCCCTAGTAGATACTGGTTCAAAAATGGACGAAGTCATCTACGAAGAATTTAAAGGTACTGGTAATATGGAAATTCATTTGAGCCGCAATATTTCTGAGCGACGTGTGTTTCCTGCCATCAATATCAATCGTTCTGGTACCCGTCGTGAAGATCTGTTATTAAGTCCTGAAGATTTACAAAAAACCTGGATTTTACGTAAGATCCTACAATCTATGGATGAGTGTGATGCCATTGAATTTTTATTGGAACGCATGAAAAATCATAAGACCAATGCCGAATTTTTTGATGCCATGAAGCGCTCAGAGTAAGCTTTGTTTGTTTTTGCACAAAGCAAGTAACAACCACGCATCAATATAGATACTATAACTGCGCGCGGTCACAAACTGCGATTTTTAGGTGGATAGCGTAGCCTTGATGCAGCGCAGCGTAATCAAGGTTTTCATGCTCCATTTAAATGGTTAAAACCTTGATTACGCTACGC
>JBIODT010000015.1:0-22543 GCA_044445305.1 Legionellales bacterium
CCCTATTGGTTCATCGCGTTTTGCAGTTTTGTGCTGACTTATGGGTAACGATATGGCTGCATCAAGGCTACGCCTACGCCAATCATAAAAGTCGCATTTTAAATGACATCCAAGATCCTTGGTGGCATTTATTAGCCTAAAAGCTAAGGATAGTGTCCGAATTCCAATCTTAAACATGGAAAGTTGAAAAAATTATTGTCAGCAGAGCCTAGGTAGTTAAAAATGTGCTATAATGCTCTTCTTTGTACTGTAGCGCAGTAATAGCATTGCTTGTTCTACATAATTAATGAATGTAATAGGGAGTGACTCATGGCAATTGTTGCAAAACGTACCATCATGTCTTTATTTTCGGATGTTGATGATGTTTACAGTCATCAAGTTCGTATCGTGCTGGCTGAAAAAGGCGTCAATGTAGAAATTCTTGCAGCGAAACAAGATGAGCCAAGTGATGATTTATTGGTTCTTAACCCTTATGGCACAGTACCTACTTTAATTGACAGAGAGCTTGTGCTGTATGAAGCACGTATTATTATGGAATACTTGGATGAGCGTTTTCCACACCCACCTTTATTGCCTGTATATCCAGTTGCTCGTGCTGAAACAAGAAAAATGATGCACAGAATTGAACAAGACTGGTATTATTTAATGGCTTATATTAAGCGGGATGAAAATGCTGAACAAGCAAGAGCCAATTTACTTGAGAGCTTGACCAGTCTTGATCCGGTGTTTGCGGATAAAGCTTATTTTTTAAGTGATGAATTTTCTTTGTTGGATTGTGCTTTGGCTCCTTTACTATGGCGCATGCCTAAATTAGGTTTAGAAATTGGACCTGAGTTTAAAGGATTAACTTCGTACATGCAGCGCGTATTCAAACGAGATTCATTTCAAACGAGTTTGACGGATGCTGAGCGACAACTAAGAGCTGCATAAAATGGCGATGACATCGAATAAACCTTATTTAATTCGTTCCTTCTATGATTGGATAGTTGATAATAACTTAACACCATACATAATAGTGGATGCAACCTATCCAGGCATACAAGTTCCTCAAGAACACATTCAGCAGGGGCGTATCGTCTTGAATATATCGCCAACTGCAACGCGTGGACTCCTATTGGAAAATGACCGAATTGTGTTTGCTGCTCGTTTTTCAGGGCAAACAGAACAAATTTTCGTTACTCCTAAAGCAGTATTGGAAATTTATGCTAAAGAAAATGGTCGAGGCATCGCCTTTACTGTTGAAGATGATGAAGAGCCTCCTGTAAACCCAGGTCCTGCGGCTTCTGATACTACTATTAGAAATAAACCTTCTTTAAAATTGGTAAAATGAGTGTCAGCATTCAGACTCCTTCATATTGTATCAGGGCGGTAGCATCAAACTTGCCCTGGAACAATAGGTGCTGATGGCACTTTTTATCGCAGCTAAAACAGAGACCATTTTTGAACTTGCATTTGATAAATGAAGCGGCCAGTGATCGATTTGCGGCGCAATTAGCGACTCAATTAATGGGTAACTGTCTGAGTTCATCATTAATTGTTACTTTTAGTGGCGAAATAGGTACTGGCAAGACCACCATCATTCGCGCTATGCTTAAAAGTATGGGGGTACAGTCAAGCATAAAAAGCCCTACTTTTACTTTGGTTGAAAGTTATTTATGCCATAACCGACCCATTCATCACTTTGATTTGTACCGCATACAGTATGCAGATGAGTTAGACTATTTGGGTTTTAGAGATTATTTTTCAGAGCACAGTATTTGCTGTATAGAGTGGCCAGAACATGCTGGTAGCGCATTGCCTCATGTAGACCTTCATTTTCAATTGGGTATTAAGGGCGCCGGGCGTGAAATGCATGCTGTTGCATCGAGCGTCACCGGAGAACGAATTTTAGCTTGCTTGGCAGGTGATTCATGATGATACGAACATGGTGTTTGTGGCTGATCTTGTGTTTCAACGCTGTTATTGCAGGTGCGGCAGATTTAACAACAATTGCCGTAGCGCAGCAAGGAGGCAAAACATCCTTGTATTTTACCATCAAGGGTACCTTTACCCATAAATTATTCGTATTGACTAACCCCAGTCGCGTTATAGTTGATTTTAGCGGTACTGGTTTGGCGGTTAATTTAAACAGTTTGAGCCTAACTGGTGCTGTTGTTAAACAGGTTCGAAGTGGTCATCCTAGTGCTAATATTTTAAGATTGGTATTTGAAGTCAATCAAAATATGGAAGCCAGATCGGAGGCTTGGCAACCTCAAGGGCAACTCAACGGCATTAAAGTCGATTTGTTACCCGCTCGTATCCGTTCTAATGCAATTCAAGCTAAAATTCCTGTGCCCACAGTCTCTAAAGTTATCATCAAGCAGCCACAGCCTATAGTGGCGCCTGCTCAAGCCATTCTCAGGCATCAAAAACCAATTATGGTATCGCACAGTCCATCGAGACAGCTACGTGATGTGGTGGTGGTTTTGGATGCCGGTCATGGTGGTAAAGATCCCGGAGCAAGAGGACCTGGAAGAAGCAAGGAAAAAGATGTGGTGTTGGCAATTACATTAAAACTAAAACAATTGATTGACAAACAACCAGGAATGCGTGCTGTATTAACCCGATCGGGTGATTATTATGTCGGACTCAGGCAGCGACTAGACATTGCCAGAAAATACAATGGCGATGTATTTGTCTCTATTCATGCCGATGCATTTAATAACCCTCACTCCAATGGTGCTTCTGTCTTTGCTCTGTCACAGAGTGGTGCAACCAGTGAAGCTGCCCGTTGGATTGCGGAAAAGGAAAACTACTCAGAAGTAGGTGGTGTTAATCTGGGCGATTTGGACGATCAAAATGGCGTGGTTCGTTCGGTATTAATTGATTTGTCGCAAACTGCAACTATTAATTCAGGCCTGCAAATGGGAAAAAGCGTTTTAAATCAATTGGATGCACTTACAACGCTGCACAATACCAAAGTGGAACAGGCTCGTTTTGTGGTCTTAAAATCACCAGACACCCCGTCAATACTAGTAGAGACTGGGTTTATTTCTAATCCTCGCGAAGAAAGAAATCTAACCAGTTATGCCTATCAAACACAATTGAGTCAATCCATTTTTCAAGGCATTAAAGGCTATTTTTGGGAAAGTCCACCTCAGGGCACGCGTATAGAAGCCATGACGGCCAATCAAAAACATTCTGCATGGATATGAGGATACATCAACTGCCACCGGCTGTTGCCAATCAAATAGCTGCTGGTGAGGTGATAGAGCGGCCGGCTTCAGTGGTCAAGGAATTACTTGAAAATTCACTTGATGCCGGTGCGGATGCGATTACTATAGAGATAGGTTATGGTGGCTTGAATCAGGTCAAAATCAGCGATAATGGTGCGGGTATCGTTGCAGAAGATCTGCCCTTAGCCTTGATGGCACATGCTACCAGTAAAATAACCAAACTTGATGATTTGTATGCAATTGATACCATGGGCTTTAGAGGCGAAGCACTAGCCAGTATTGCCTCGGTTGCTAAAGTGACTGTGAGCTCAAAACCTGCCAACCAAGAGCATGCCATGATGTTGCGCGCGCAGGGAGGTGAAGTGACAGTTGCTCCTTGTGCACGCAGCGTTGGAACCACCATCGATGTGGTCGACATTTTTTTTAATGCGCCTGTACGTAAGCGGTTTTTGAAAACTGAAAAATTAGAGTTTCAGGCTATTGAAGCAGTCGTTAAACGTTTTGCTCTAAGTGCGCCCCACATAGCCATTCTTTTAAAACATAATGGCATTGTAACCTTATCTTTGCCTGCAGCTGTGAATGAGCAGCTCCAGTTAACACGTATGAATAAATTATTTGGTAGTGCGTTTATAAAAGATGCCGTGTTTCTCGATGTTGCTCGTGCTGGTATGCGACTGTATGGCTGGGCAAGTGGTCCCAATTTCCAGCGCAGTCAAAATGACCGACAGTGGGTTTATATCAATCAGCGTATGGTTAAAGACAAATTAATTAATCACGCTTTAAAACAAGCTTATGATGGTTTGTTGCACCCTGGCCGTTTTCCAGCCTGTTTGTTGTATTTGACGATTAACAGCAGCGAAGTTGATGTGAACGTTCATCCGACCAAACATGAAGTGCGGTTTCAGCAGCCGCGCTTAATACATGATTTTTTTACGTCTCAATTGACAGAAGCATTGAGTGCATTGGAGGCAACCAAGCCAACAGATGCTTATGAGGCGGAGCCATACCCACCTCCTGCAATAGGCAATAATCTTTGTGAACCGGTGGTTTGGCCAAACAGTTACCACTCAGCGCCAGCCAGTGTCTCATCTACAGGCTTGCGTTCTGTCAGCCGAGTTACGGTGCCTGCAACTTATTCAAATGACCGGCTTGACATTAGACCAGAGGAATTTCAAAAAAGCCGTAACGGCTATAAAATGGATGCTTTAATTGACATGCCTTGGGTTATTTTAAATCGAAGGCACGTGCTGGTTAGCTCGCAGCAGCATTTTTATTTGGTGAATGTCGTGAAACTGCAGCAACGCTGGTTGCGACAACAATTAGCTCAAAGTACCTTGCCGCTGGCAAGCAGGCCCTTATTGGTGCCTATTGGTTTTTCATTGGCAGCAAATGTTCTCAACCAGGTGCTGCAATTACAGCAATTTTTAGAGCAATTAGGAATTAGAGTTGCCAGTTCAGAACAGAATAAGGTCATCGTTTGCAGCGTACCAACCCAGGTGCCTTATTTGGATATTCGCTTGTTTTTGGAATCCATAGTGACAGCGGAAAATAATGAGCTAAGTGCCTTGCTGGATGTGCTGAGTGCTGCGCAAACTTTTGAGCCAAGACTCTTGGCTGTAGAAGAACGCAACGCATTAAATGAGATGTTAAGCTCGCAAACAGAGGCTCTTGTGCAGCAGCGGGTATGCAAACCCTTAACTGAGGATGATTGTCGGATGTTTTTACATGAATAATTTGGTATTTTGTTTGATGGGGCCGACAGCTTCCGGAAAAACATCTTTAGCATGTGAATTAGTAAGCCAGTATCCTTTTGAGTTGATTAGCGTTGATTCTGCGATGATATACCGCGATATGAACATTGGTACTGCTAAGCCATCAAGCCAAGAGTTAGAGGCAGTACCGCATCACCTCATCAATATTATTGATCCTACAGAGTCTTATTCGGCAGCGCAATTTTGTACCGATGCCTTGTCTTTGTGTGACACCATCATCCATCAGGGAAAAATTCCTTTATTGGTTGGAGGCAGTATGATGTATTTTAATGCCTTGCAACAAGGCATGTCGCTACTGCCAGAAGCCAATCAATCAGTGAGACAACAACTAGAGGATGAGGCCTTGCAGATGGGTTGGGATGCGCTGCACCGAAAACTGGCGGAAGTAGATCCTGTGGCTGCAGCACGCATTCATGCGCATGATGCGCAAAGAATACAGCGTGCTTTAGAAGTGTATTATGTCTCCGGGACTACTTTATCTGCACATCTTGTTGCACAAAAAAGCAGCGCGCCTTACCATTTTGTAAATATAGCTTTGTTCCCGCAACAACGTTCATGGTTGCATCAGCGAATTGCGCAACGGTTTGAGCAGATGTTGGCAGAGGGTTTTGTTGAGGAAGTGAAGCAGCTACATCAAAAATGGGATTTACATGAGCAGCTGCCAGCCATGCGTTGCGTGGGATACAGGCAAGTATTTGAGTACCTGCAAGGGGCGTATGATTATTTATCCATGTGTGATAAAGGGTTGGCTGCAACGAGACAATTGGCCAAACGACAGTTGACCTGGCTTAGAAGTTGGGAGGATACTTTAGTTTACGACCCACAAGAAGCTATTTTTAGTAAAGAGATTATAGCGAAAATCAGAAAAATATTAGATAATTCGTAACGATAACGCATAATGAATTCAAGGTACTAACACCCTTTGAAGCACAGCACCTGCGTCTTTTCGCAGGTGCTGTGCTCCAAACCCTAAAAACAAGGTAATCGATGTTAAATTCAAAGCAAGAATCAGCAACTGATAAAAAAACTCAGGTAGTTCGTAGTCATGAATTGCCTTTAAGCTGTCCAACCAAAGCCATGGAATTGTGGAGCTCGCATCCTAAGGTCTATCTGCCCATTGAGAAAAGTGGTGTTGAAGTTTGTCCCTATTGTGGCACACGATTTGTATTACAGAATGATTAGTTCGATTTGTATTGTTAGACTCTCTGCTCTAGGCGATGTTTTGATGTTGGTGCCACTTATCAGAACCCTACAAGCAAGTTTACCTGAGGCCTCATTGACTTGGATTATCTCCAGGCCGGCATTTGATTTGGTTGAAGGAATGGATGGCATTGAATTCATTGTTATTGATAAGCCTAAAAATCTCATTGATTATTGGCAGTTTAAAAAGCAGCTTAACAGCCGTACTTTTGATGTGTTGTTGGCCTCGCAAGCCAGTTTTAGAACCAATCTACTTTATCCCTTGATCAAGGCAAAACGTAAAATTGGTTATGATGCACATAGAGGCAATGATGGTCACTGTTGGTTTGTGCATGAGCGGATTATTCCAGGCCACGATCACACCCTAGATGGATTTTTAAAGTTTGCTGAGCCTTTGGGTGTCAAAAAAAAGGTTATCCGTTGGGATTTGCCGATTTCTGAGACGGACTATGAGTGGGCTTCGCAGCAATTGCCAAAACAAGGGCCTATTTTAGTAGTTAATCTGGCCGCCAGTAAACCTGAGCGCAGTTGGCTGGTTGAGCGCTATATTGAGGTCATGCGCCAAGCGCAGCAGAAATGGCGGGTCCACATTGTTTTAACTGGTGGTCCGGGAGAACATGATAAATTGCTGGCTGATAAAGTGGTTCAAGAAATTTCCGTGACCAATTTAGTAGGTAAAACAAAGCCCAAGCAATTGCTTGCAGTACTTAGTAAAGCACAAGCAGTACTTTGCCCCGATACGGGCCCATCACACATGTCTGCGGCCGTAAATACCCCTGTTGTGGCTTTACATGCAGTCACTAATCCTTTTGTTTCAGGTCCCTATACGTTCCAGCATCTGGTGGTCAATCGTTATCCTCAAGCTGCGGAACAGATTTTAGGACTTAAGAGCAAGCAGCACGTTTGGGGTACTCATGTACATGGATCTGAGTCAATGAAATTGATTTCTGTAGATGATGTGATGGGTAAATTGGCTGAAATTTTTAAGAGCAGTCATAGGCCCACATAGTCGCTGGCGTAGCCTTGATGCAGTCGTATCGTTCCCCACAAGTTATCTCATGGGAAATAGTTATAAAAGCACACACGGTACTCAAACAGTGCGTCATTGCGAGGCCACGAAGCAACCCCGCGGCCGTCACTCCGAACTCACTGGATTGCTTCGTGGCCTCGCAATGACGAGCTCTATTAGTTCATTGCGTTTTTTAGTTTTGTGCTGACTTGTGGGGAACGATATGGCTGCATCAAGGCTACGTGATTCAGAAAAAACATAAGCATTGCTATAGATGCAGCTACGCCGTGATGGCAGTTGTGGCTTGAGTTTCACTTGCCTCAACTTCACAACCATCAGGCATTACTGTGAGCCTATTAAAATAGTAGGCACAGTACAGCGCACCCATCCCACAAGTGATTAAGCCCAGGGGCAATGCATTGAGATTTTGGGTGATTAAATAACCAATGACTACAGAGAAGAGGGCGGAGCCAAACATGCGTATGGTGTGTATAAAGGCAAGTGCCAGTCCTGTGTTTTCTTTATAGCCAGACAATACCAGCGACATGGTTGGTGGTGCGCTGACACTGATTCCCAGATTGGCAATGAGTGCAAAGGATAAAACCGCCAAGCTAAACCCATACCGATTTAAAGAGAACCCCATCGCCAACCCACCGATAATAATCAAGCAAGTACCCATATAAATAGTCGATGCCATACTAAAACGCTCGCGAAGCCAAATACCAAGGTAGTTACCAACAATAATATTTAGGCCATTGAATATAAAAATAAGACCAAAGCCCATTGGTGAAAAGCCCAATACATCAATGATAAGGTATGAAGAATTAATAATGGTGAGCATTACTGCCGCAAAGCTAAACATCATGATCAGCGCAGCATGCCATAGGGCAGGTGAGCGCAGGATGGTTTGGTATGATTTTATTAACGCCTTAGGCTTAAAAGAGTGGCTGGGGGCGCTCCAAAATGGAGATTCAAATAACGCACGGGGTGCTTGCAGAAGGAGTGCTAGGCCAATAACAGCCATTAACATAAAGTTTGCTTGCCAGCCACAATAAGTAAATATTAAAGAACCTAGCACCGGCGCCAGTATGGGTGATACCGAGACTATCATGGATATATAAGAAAGGACGTTAGCGCGCTCCTTAGTATCTTCAAAATCACGAGATACTGAGAATGCTATTAAATTCGCGCAACACAAGGCAATACCTTGGAGTGCACGTCCGAAAATTAATACGCCTATGTTGGGCGAAAACGCACAAATAATGCTGGCAATAATGGCTAAAACAAGACTGGCAGGCAATAAGCGACAGCGACCAAAATGATCAATCAGTGGGCCGAAAATTAATTGGCTGATACCAAAAGTAAATAAATAAATACTTAAAGTCAATTGGCTTAAGCCATGACTGGTACCAAAGTAGTTGGTCAGATAAGGCAAGGACGGTTGATAGAGATCAAAAGTCAGTAAAGAAAAAGCTGACAGTAGCCCTATGAAAATGACAGATGTCTTTGGCTGAGACATAGTATGTGTCTTAATAAAGTATAAAATGGTAAGGGATTGTAGCAAAAAAGACGCAATATTTGAATGCTTTGTTGGCGCTTATTTTATACCACAGTCTAATCCGCTGTCTCTTTTCTGCCCTTTCAAGAGGATGGCGAGCAGCACGCCGCCTTTTCATGGGCACTTTTTGTTGAATGATTAGACTGTAAATTGCTCGTAGTTGGCGCACTCCAAAATGAAGTTGTTGCGCTGGTTTGGGGGTTATTGGAAGGGGGTGTGGATTGATGCTGATCCTTTGGCGCTACTTCCTTCTGCGGTAAATTTTGGATTATTTTATGTTGAGACAAAGGTATTGCATCCAGTGTTGCTGTTGCTGTGGATTCATCAAGATGGGCCAGAGGTTGTAGTTTAAAGCGGTAGACATTTAATAGGATAAGACTGGCTTGAATTGCCATTAAGGCAACACCTACGGCTGGATTGAGTATGAAACCAATAGCGAGCAGCAACCCACCCATAACCAAGATGGCGCTTAGATTGTAACACAGACTCATGGATAAATTTTGCTTAATATTACTTACCGTTTGTTCTGATATAGTGAAGGCACTGACTATAGGCAATAGGGTGCCGCTGAAAATCACCGCACCTGCTTGTTGTTGCGCTAAAGCATCACTGTCTTGTGACACAATGGCGATGCCAAAGTCACTGGCAGCTATGGCGTGAACATCATTAGCCGCATCGCCTACCATGGCCACCTTATGGCCTTTTTCTTTTAAAGCTTGGATGTAGGCTGGCTTGGACTTATCTTGCTGTGTTTTAGAAGTAGCCAGACAATTGGCATGAACTTTAGTGATACCTAGGGCTTTGGCGTAACGGGTTGCTGTTGCTTCATCTGCACCGGTACACAGGTGAATGTCTTTTCCTGCCGCAAGTAAATAACTAACGGTGCGTAATGCATCTTTGCGCAGTGGGTCGGTCATAATAAAATAGCCTAAGAGCACGTTTTTGCGTGCAATAAATACTACACTGTCCCCTGCAGATAAGTCGGGCATTTTTTCTATAGCTGTCATTGACACGCCTTTTTCGTGCATTAATGTAGCATTACCAATGGCGTATTCAGCGCCATTAATTAAGCCCACTGCACCTGAGTGTTGAGGGCTTTTTTCAAAAATAATGTCATAGGCTTGTTGTTGATTGCGTTTGGTGAAAGCATAAACCGCCTTGCCTATGGGATGGGTTGATTTTTTTTCTAATGAGCAGGCAAGATCAAGCAGTTCCCGTTCAGAGATGCCTGCGTTGTTTAGCAAAGTATAATTCTTTAGTACAGGTACTCCTGCAGTTAATGTGCCGTTCAGATCAAATACTACAGTATCTATTTGTTCGGCTTGTTGTAATATTTTAGCATTTTTAAATTTTACGCCATGCTCTGCGGCTTTATGCATACCCGTTTTTACTGCCAATGGAATGATTAAACCCAAAGTACAGGGACAGGCGGATACCAAGACGGACAGTGCGCATTGGATTGCTAAAGCAGGTGGGAAAAACAGGCCAATCACTATGCCGGAAATAACAGCCAAAGTAATAACCGCAGGAATGAAATAAGTTAGGAGTTGATTGGTCTTGATCTCTAGCGGGGCTTTTTCACGAATAGATTGTTCTATAGCGGCATCGGTAATGGCCAGATGCGAGTCTCGCGCTGCTCTAAGTACACGAATTTTTAATGCGCAGGCATCGGTTTGAACTTTCATCCCCGCTATAACCTCATCGCCAGGCTTAAAATTCTGAGGTATGGGATCTCCATTTTTAATAGTAGTGTAGATGGTGCTCGCATTCATGCAAACGCCATCAAGTGGAATAACCTCACCAGCAGCTATGATAAGACAGTCATCAGGATTAATATGCTGTAACTCGGTAGCTGTTGTACCTTGATTGGTTGCTTTTTGAACGAATTTAGGTGCTCGGTCTTGAAATTTAACAGAACCTGTTTTTTCTTTAATTGTTTCTTCTATGGCGATACCAATATGTCTAAAGCCATAAATAAGTAAGCCAACTTCAAACATCATGGGCAGCCAGGGTACAAAAAAAGCAGCTATAGAAACAGTGATCACGGCAATGGTACTGATGGAAAAAAGAGTATCCATCGTTAATGTGCCAGATTTAAATAGTTTGGTCGCGGCTTCGTAATAAGATTCAGCGCCAAGAATGACAGTCAGTATGATACTGATACAGGCAATAGGTATCATGGCTATTAAAGGCAATCCTCCCATGACCAGTGACACAATGAGTAGGGCAATTCCAGCAGTACAACCAAAGGCACCAAGACTCCAATGAGCGTTTTGTTTGTCTTGTCTTAGATCAAAGGTACTGGGTTGTTGTTTTGATGGGTTGGTTGTTGTTTGTTTGGGATCCGGATTCACTTGATGGTCATTAGGTTGGTATGCATAAGCTTCACAGCTAAAACCAAGGTCTCTGATCTTTTGTGCAATTTCTTCCCATAAGACACGATGTTCACGGGGATCATTTTTAAGTTCAACGCTGGTTTTTTTAGGATCGGCGGTCGTGACATCAGTACTGCAGAGAATGAAGTTGGTTGCATAGGCCTCTTTTAGATTTGAGGCTATTGAGTTATAGCAGCTGGAGCAAGTCATTCCATTGACATAAAAAACATAAGGGTTAGACATGACAGTTCTCTTTATTGGACTGTGTATAAACGCATATGAAAACCTGTTCATGCGCTTTTATACAAATAATTTATATCTTGTTTGAAAATGACTTTATTGGGGGCATAACACAGCGGTACCATTCATATTCTATAAAATAGTAATTGAAGTATGGATACGGCCTGGTTCAAAGTCCTATAGGTATACTGCGTGTAGCATATATTAAACGATTTAATTTAATTTTGCATGAGTTAAATGGGGTTTTAGGTCTACCCACCACTGATGGGGTGGTGGGCGCGATCTTTACTGGTAGGCAGGGCCACCGGTAGCAGCAAAGTTGGCGGTAGGTTGGCCTGTTTTAGTGGATTGCATTAACATTATAGTATTGGTGAGTAGCATGCGCTCTTCTTGTTGGCGGTTTAAATACAGTTGGTAGTTGATTTCTGCAAGTAAAGTTGCAATTTCTTTTTGTACTGTCGCTGGTGAGGCGCTATTAATTTGCGTAATCCATTGTGTTTGTCCTCCTGACGTATTGGGGTTCACTAACCGCCATGTTGCCATGGTAAATTCACTCATGGCTTGGCTCGTAGTCGGATTTGAACCTGTTCCTTGTGGCATTCTTTTTGATAAGATATAGTACAAGTTGCCTATGCCAACAGAACTCTGAGCTGCATAAACACGTAAATTGGTAAAATAAGTGGCGATGGTATTTTGAGCTTGTACTTGCAGCAGTGCTGACGGTGGGTTTGCTTGGGTTGCTACGTAAAAAAGAGCATTATAATCCTGCGCTTTAGGCAGACTTGTAGGTGTTACCAAGCCGGATACATAACGTACAAAATTGGCAGCTTGTTGTGCTTGACTTTGTGAGGTTAATCCCGAGCTTTGTGAGGTATTCGAGTTTGATGATGTATTGTTATACAGCAAAGGGGATAACAGCGAATTGCTATTCAGTTGGTCTATAAATGTTTGGTTGTAGCTGGCGTCCCAAAAACTTTTAGGACCATTGGTAAGCTCTGAACCCGTTGGAAGTGGGCCAATGATGTTGTTCACCACTTGATAGTTGGTCATGGGCATGGGCGAAGGGCTAGAGCCATTCTTAGTCCACCCTGAAAACGCCGCGCAAGTTGGATCCCAGCTCGTACCTTGGATGTTCGTACAATAACTTATATCTGGAGTTCCTAATATATTGAGTAAAGCTTGGCTGACGGGATCATTTTGGTAGGTTTGTTGATCGATTAAGGCATTAACGGTTACAGCGCCTGATTGTGAAGAAGCTGAACCAGCAGCTGGAGTATTAGATGGGTTATTAGCAGGAGTGCTATAGGGTGATGTGCTGGAGTTAAATGTAGCGTCTACAAAGCCATTAATACTGGCCGCTCCTGGAATATTGGCGCTGGTGCTAACAAAGCTGGCTAAGGCTTGAATTGGAATGGCACCTAAAAAGGTATTGTACAAATAGGTTTGAGCACCTTGTATTGCTGACAAGCTGAGCAAGTTACTACTAACGGTAATGGGGGGGGTAAGCGCTGTAGGCGCTTGGGTGATATCAAATCCCAAATAGCTGCCTAGATTGGTTAACGATGTGTTGAGTTGACCGGGGCCTTCTGTCGAGCCTCCCGACACGGCGGCTCCGGGTTCGTTAGGGCCAGCTGCCGCGTAACAGGTAGTAAAGCAAAATAGATTAAGCAGCACAAATTTAGACAGTAATTTCATTATTCATCCCCTTCCAGTGCACGTAAAACCAAATTAAGACGGTATTGACAAAAAACGCGAGCTAATAATCGTAAGCGCTCGAATACAATATTTCGTTTCAGGAAAAAGCCTGCAGGATCATGGATGCCTAAACTGGTTTCTTCTGCGTGCATTAACACACGTGAGGCAGAGCCTGGGTGAGCCACGTCTATGGTTTGCAGCAGGCGTAGGCCTCGGCCTGACTTTATATTGCCAACTATACGAATAAATTTAGCTTCTTCTGCCAATAGGCCCATGTCAACCTTTTCAAGGTCATCCAGTTCGTTGCCAAGTGTCTCCATCGCAGCTTCAAATTCAGGATTTCCATCAAGAGTCCAATCTTCGACACTTTCCATAAAAGTAATAACACGGTAGATCATTGGATCCAAGTAATCAAACCAATATTTGGCGGATGCTTCATGGCTTAAGTCAGGCATTATACGCTCATTATTTACTTTAAAGATGGCTAGATTATTCAATTAAATACTACTATAGTAGATATATCAACTGTAAAGGCCATAACTTTAAAAAAGTAACTAATATGAAAAATAAATCAGATTTAAAGATAGTACGTATTTTTTCGAGCATCATTAATATTCGTGCCTGGGCAGATTGGGATAGAATGAAATCGTTCACTCTTTATCTTGGTTATGGCGTTAAGCGGTTGCTTGTCCCAGAAAATCCTACTGCGACTGAATCATTTGATGCGGCGATGGAGCGCTTGGGCATCAGTGATGCTGATTTACTTATAAAACAGAAGGCCTTATTTCGTTTAAGTACACTTATGCTCTTTCTAGCGGGCTTAATTCTGATTTATGCGGGTTACCATCTTTTTTATGGCGCGTTTAAAGCTGCTATTGTCAGTTTTGTAGTCATGCTAATCGCTCTGGTTTTGGCTTTTCGCTATCATTTTTGGTATTACCAAATGAAGACTCGTAAATTAGGGTGTACGTTTAACCAGTGGTATAGATTTGGTTTGATGGGAGAAAAGGAATGAAGGGATTAATGGTATTAATATTACTGACACTTTCTCTCTTGTCTCAAGTTGTTTTGGCCAGTGGGCCTATGAGTGGTGGTACTGTAACGGGCTCTTCATCCATTACTTTTGCCCCACCGCCGGGTGATTACTCGGTAGTCTTCTTAGGTAATTTATTTGGTATAGTAGATGGTGTCTTGCATGGCTCCGGCAGCCAAATTATGGGTGCTATGTTTGCTGTGTTTAATTCCGCTGTTTTGGCTTTGGGCGGCATCATTATTATGTACACCTTAATGGTTTCGACCATGAATACTGCTCATGAAGGCCAAATGCTTGGGCAAAAATGGTCTTCTATTTGGATTCCGGTGCGTTCTACTGCAGGCATGGCTTTATTAATACCTAAGGCATCAGGTTATTGTATGATGCAGATTTTTGTTATGTGGGTAGTAGTGCAGGGGGTTGGGGCTGCTGATAAGGTGTGGAATGCCGCTTTGAGCTATTTAAACCGCGGGGGTGTGATTATTCAAGCGCAACAAAGTGGCAATCCTGCTGAAGCCCTTCTTAGTACGCCAGGAGCCGCGGTAGCTCAGGGCGCATCGGTGATGCTTGCTGGGCAGGTTTGTATGCTAGGCCTGCAGCAACAGCTCATAACTCAAAGACAGAGCTATCTTAATGGACCTACTGGTACATGCTCCTACAACTCTGATATAACGACTTTGTGTGATAATGCAGTTCCTGATTTTGTAGGCAGTGTTAATGCAGTGTCACTGCAAACTGATATGGATAATGCCGCTACTACGGCTGCTGCTATGGCTACGGCTAAGGCTACTAATGGCGTTACCTGCCCTGATCCTAGCTCATCTTGCCCTATGACTCCTGCGCAGCAGCGAGCCAACTGCCCTAAAACCACTAAATACACCCTGCCTATGCCCAATTTTACCGATGCCAATTACAGTTACTTAAATGGTATGTGTGGACAAATTATATGGAATCCTATTAGTTTCCCCTGTGCTGCTTCAGGGTTTAGTTCTTCTGCTGGATTAGCATCAGGCGCCAATGGCTCTTTAAATGGCATCAATAACTTATCCAGTTCTGAGTTTGCTACGGCGAAAATGTCTCGGGCTATAGCCATCCAGCAAGTCTATCAAGACATGACGGCAGTAGCACAAATTATGGTTTCTAATGACCCACAATTGAACGCTGTGAACACACGTAATGCCACTAATATGCCCACTCCTGCAGCCACTTGGGCTAATCAGCAATTTGGTGTGCCTTATACCCTTCAAGGCGCAAGTGGTGGTAGTAGTTCTGTATGTCCAAATACCAGTAACGGCAGTTGTCAGGGTTGGGGGCCAGTACCATCTGGTAGCTCTCAAAACACAAATGTATTGTTTAGTGGAACCGAGTTTGCTGGCTCTATTAGTGATTACAATGGCATTATGATGCCCACTCTCAATCTCATAGCGCAATCAAATAGCAGTCAATCTGCCAATCAATCACGTAATTTTATTACAGGTGCCAGCTCTCAAGGCTGGATGATGGCGGGGGCATATTTTTTTGATTTGGTCCAATTGAATGGTAGCGCCACAACCAATAGTACAACCATTGACAGCACGTCAGGCTTGGACAGTAGTATTTATCCATTTACGGGCACCTTTACGCTGCAAAATCTCTTCCCATCTTCAGGCTGTGCTCCCACTACTACGCCACCCATTACTGCGCCTACTTTTTCAGCATTTTGTAATTGGTTTGCTGGTACAACCACCTATGTGCAAAATACTGCCAACAGTCCGATTGCTCAAATAATAACATTGATTGGCTCAACGGCGGGACCTACGTTTAAACAGTCGAGCCTAAAGGTTATGAATCAGGCTGGATCTTCTATGACGGCCTATGGGTTTGCCAATAATGAGTCCATGGTGCAATTACCTGGTCAGCCTGGAACAACACCACTTACCTTTGCCAATAACATGGTTTTTACTGTAGATACAACTTCATTAATGTTGCCGTGGATCAATTTTGATTGTGGTGGTGTTACCATAGTCTTCTTTAAATTTTGTTTCGGTTGGATGATAGGTACTATCTTTTATGACCTGATGTTCCTGGTTATTTATAATGCATTAATGTTTATGTTTCAAAACATTATTGAACAAACTGTGATGCTCTTTTTAGCCATTCCTCTGCAAGGAATGCAGGCAATTTTTCAGCAGGCAGTAATCACTTTAAATGCACCAGGTGTTAACCCTATTGTTGCTTTAGCCAACATGGGTGTTTATTACATTAATTTTTCTGGAAATCTGTGGATACAGATGACTATGATGGCTGTTTCAGCGGTTCTTATACCTGTTTTTGGTATCTTTATGATCGCTCTAATGGGTTTGGCTATGCCGCTTATATTGTCCTGGGTAGGCATTATGACCGCAGTAGGATTTACGACTGCGTATTATATTCCTTTGCTGCCCTATATGATATTTACCTTTGGTACTATAGCCTGGTTCATCTCTGTAATAGAGGCCATGGTTGCAGCACCCATAGTTGCGCTAGGAGTAACTCATCCTGAGGGACATGATGCTTTTGGTAAAGGTGAGGCCGCAGTCATGCTGTTGATGAATGTGTTTTTAAGGCCTTCGATGATGATTATTGGCTATATTTCAGCCATAGCCTTAAGTTATGTTGGGGTGTGGATACTTAATGCAGGTTATGATCATGCAGTGAGTTACTTTCAGGGTGGTGCTTTGCAGACCAGCAATGCAGGCTATGTTAATTCATCTATTACTGGCAGTGGCACATCTTTTTCTCTGGGAAGTGGTGGTACTAGTGGTAGTGTGGCTGGGACCGGAGGCACCATACAGACTACTACTGCTCAGGGTCTTGGCTCAGGAACGCAACAGCAAGGTTCTGGCTCAGGTGCTACACAGTATACGGGGTGGGCGGGTATTTATGCTTACTTCTTCTCTATTTTAACTTATGTAACTTTGTACCTTACAATAGTTCAAAAGTCATTTACATTGATTTCAGTATTGCCGGATAAAGTACTGCGTTGGATAGGTGGTAGTCCAGAAACTTCGGGCTCAGAATCGGCTCAATGGGCTGAGGATACTAAGACACAGGGTAAAGAGGCGGGTACTAAAACTGCAGATGCGCAAGGACAAATTGGTAAACAAATGGCTGGTGCTGCTCAGAAAGGTGCAGATATGGCTAATAAAGGCGGTGGTGGTGGTGGTGAGGCTGGTGCCAGCTAATGAGTTACTTAATGATGAAGCAATAATATGTACAAGCCCTTAGCACTGTTTATTGGACTGCGGTATACGCGGTCCAGAAAGAAGAACCATTTTGTTTCTTTTATTTCCTTAAGCTCTATGTTGGGTATTGGTCTAGGCGTTATGGTTCTAGTGACTGTGCTATCGGTGATGAATGGATTTGATGAAGAAATTCATCATCGTTTTTTTGGCATGGCTCCTGAAATAACAGTGACAGGCGCTAATGACACGCTCAGTGACTGGCCTAAGTTAGTTAAAGAACTGCAATCCATTCATGAAATTAAAGCGATGGCCCCTTATGTTGGTGGTCAAGGTTTATTAACTCATGATGGTCAAGTGTTGCCGGTAGTCGTGACTGGAATATTACCCGGACAAGAAGAAGCTGTGACGCATCTAAACCAGAAGCTTTTGTATGGCAATATGCAGAATCTACAGCATTTTGGTATTGTTTTGGGGAAGGGGCTTGCGGACAGCTTGGGTGTGATGATGGGGGATATGGTGACTGTTATGGTTCCGCAGGCTACAGCAACCCCTGCAGGTATGATTCCTCGTTTTAAACGGTTTACGGTGGTTGGGGTTTTTTCCGCTGGGACAGGTTTTAATTTTGATACCAAACTTGCATTTATTAATATTGCAGACGCACAAAAACTGTTCCTGCTGGGTAATAGTGTAACCGGTGTTAAAATGAAGATCGATAATGTGTATCAAGCGCCTGAACTGTCTGAGCGTCTATCGAGGCTTTTGGGTGAGGAATATCAAGTCGGTAATTGGACGCAGCAATTTGGTGCTTTTTTCCAGGCTGTGAAAATGGAAAAAACCATGATGTTTCTTATTTTATTACTCATTATTGCGGTGGCTGCTTTTAACTTGGTTTCGTCTTTGGTTATGGTGGTTAATGACAAGCAGGCAGAGATTGCAATATTACGAACTATCGGTGCCCCGCCATCATTTATATTATGGATTTTTATAGTGCAAGGAATGATGGTAGGAATCGTCGGTACGCTGATGGGGTTGGTAGCAGGCATAGTGCTTGCCACTAATGCAACAGCCATAGTAAATGCCTTAGAGTCTTTGTTTCATGTTAAGGTCTTGTCATCCAGCATTTATTTCGTTGATTATTTGCCCTCAAAAATCCTGGCCAGTGACTTGAAGCAAGTCTGTGCAGCCGCGTTATTAATGAGTTTTGCCGCAACCATTTACCCTGCCTGGCGTGCATCAAAAACAGTAATCGCAGAGGCACTACATTATGAGTAATGCTATTTTAACTGGATACCAACTGTATAAATCATACAATGATGGTGCCTCTAAAGTGGAAGTTTTAAAGGGTATTGATTTAACTGTATCCAAGGGAGATAGGATTGCGATTGTAGGCCCTTCTGGCTCTGGAAAAAGTACCTTGTTGCATTTGCTTGGAGGATTAGATACACCAACGACTGGCTCCGTATTTATAAATCAGGTGAATTGGCAACAAACAGGTGAAAAGCAACGCTGCCAATTGCGCAACCAGCATTTAGGTTTTGTTTATCAATTTCATCATTTATTGCCCGAGTTTTCTGCGCTTGAAAATACAGCCATGCCCTTATTGTTGTCGGGCATGGCTGTTGATATCGCACGAGCACAAGCCAGTGACATGTTGGATAAAGTGGGTCTTAAACCAAGAGCTGAGCATAAACCCGCACAACTTTCTGGTGGTGAGCGGCAACGGGTGGCTATAGCACGTGCGTTGGTGCATCAGCCCAGTTGTGTCTTGGCTGATGAGCCTACAGGAAACTTGGATCAGGTAACTGCAGCAAAGGTATTGGACTTGATGTTAGAACTTAATAAACAAATGAATACCGCCTTGGTCATAGTGACTCATGATCAGCAAATTGCAAAGCGCATGAACAGCGTGTTGAAGTTGCAAGAGGGTGGCTTGTTGGATAGGGATTAAAGCCGTATAGCGTAGCCTTGATGCAGCGCAGCGTAATCAAGGTTTTTATGCTCGATTTAAATGGTTAAAACCTTGATTACGCTGCGCTGCATCAAGGCTACGCGCTGATTCCGTCTGATGATATACACCTCCCATCGCTCAAAGATGGATGCAAGATGAGATGGCACTAGATAGAATCAGTGAAACGTTGTACTAGTAATCAGCATGACCAGGTGTACGTGGAAAGGGAATGACGTCCCGTACGTTGCCTACACCAGTAACATAGCTTATCAGCCGTTCAAATCCCAGGCCAAACCCTGCATGAGGCACGGTGCCATAACGACGCAGATCTCTATACCATTGGTAATGTTCTTTATTTAAATTACATTCATCCATGCGTTGATCCAGTATCTCCAGACGTTCTTCGCGTTGACTCCCACCAATAATTTCGCCTATCCCTGGTGCTAAAACATCCATAGCGGCGACGGTTGTCCCATCATCATTAAGACGCATGTAAAAACCTTTGATTTCTTGCGGGTAGTTGGTCAAAATCACGGGTTTTTTACATAAGACCTCAGCCAGATAACGTTCATGTTCCGATTGTAAATCCAGCCCCCAGTTGACAGGGTATTCAAATGTATGATCGCAGTTTTGGAGGGTTTTGATTGCATCCGTGTAGGTCATAATTTCAAAGTCAGCTTGGGCCATGTTTTCCATGCGCCCAATACAGCCTGGATCTACAAATTGATTAAAAAACTCAAGATCATCTGCACGCTCATCCAATACCGTTTTGCATAAATACCGCAGCATGGTTTGGCTTAATTCGCAAATATCGTGCAGATTTGCGAAGGCAAGTTCGGGTTCTACCATCCAAAATTCAGCCAAGTGACGGCTGGTATTGGAATTTTCAGCACGAAAGGTAGGACCAAAAGTATAAACTTTAGACATGGCCATGCAATAAGCTTCAACATTCAATTGACCTGAAACCGTCAGAAAAGTTTCTCTGCCAAAAAAATCCTTAGTAAAATCAACTTGTCCATGCTCATTTTGGGGTGCATTAACCATGTCTAAAGTAGAGACACGGAACATCTCGCCGGCACCTTCGCAATCGCTGGCTGTAATAATGGGCGTGTGTATCCAAAAATAACCTTGTTCATGGAAAAATCGGTGTATGGCTTGCGACAAACAATGGCGAATACGTGTTACTGCACTGATGGTATTGGTGCGTGGACGTAAATGGGCCACATCACGTAAAAATTCAAGGGTATGACGTTTTGCTTGTATGGGATAGGTGTCTGGATTTTCTACCCATCCAACCACTTTAATTTGTGCGGCTTGAATCTCGAAAGTTTGGCCTTTACCTTGAGATGCAACCAATTTCCCCGTGGCAATCATGGAGCAACCAGCGGTTAGCTTGAGGATTTCTTCATGATAATTAGTGATATCACTTGCCATTACGACTATTTGTATGGGGGCAAAACAAGAGCCATCATGCAGGTTAATAAAGGACAATCCTGCTTTGGAATCACGTCTCGTCTTTACCCAGCCTTTTACGGTTACAGTTTCATCAACACACAGCGCACCAGTTAAACATTGTTTTATGGTTAAGACTTTTGTCATTATGGACTCCAAAATATTGGGGTTTGGACGCAGCTGCGTCCAAATCCAAAAATAAATAGTATCTTGATGGCACGCGGTAAGACTGAGCGTTATAATTAAGATAAATTAGAATAAACTGCAGTTTGTGATCGCACCAGTATACATGAGGCGATTTAATTCACCAAGGGGAATACTTTATAATGATGCAACGAGTGCTGATGCTGGTACTGTTTGTTTACTCTGTTTTGGTTTGTGCCGATGATACCGTACTGAAATTATACAGGCCTTTTGGCGAGGCACTGGAACAAGTGTCGCCTGGCATTAAAAATACGCTACCCGGGCAATGTGTGTCGCAGTCTCAATTAATTGTGCGTGAGGATGCTTGGCGTTGTCAGGCAGAAGGTCGTGTTTATGATCCTTGTTTTGTTAAAGAAGCGGGCAAAAGAACCGAGGCTTTATGCCCTCAATCGCCCTGGGTGGGCGACAGTGTACAAATTCTTGTAAATAGCCCCTTGAATAATGATCAACACAGTCGGCTTGATATGTCGACTGCTTTTCCTTGGGCTATTGAATTGGCTAATGGTGAGCATTGTCAGGCGGCAGCGTCTGATGAAGTGTATGAAGGTATGCCTGTGCGCTATCGTTGTTCTAAACAAAATAAGCTTATCGGTCACATCCAAAGGTGCAAAGCTGCATGGAGTATGTTGGAGAAAACATCCACTGGGGTAGAAACAGTGATTTTTAGCAAGGCTTGGTTTTAAGGGCGCTTCTATACTGCGCGCGGTCAAAATCTGCGGTTTTCGCGTAGCCTTGATGCAGCGCAGCGTAATCAAGGTTTTAACCATTTAAATGGAGCATGAAAACCTTGATTACGCTGCGCTGCATCAAGGCTACGCTATCCACCTAAAAACCGCAGTTTATGACCGCGCGCAGTCTAACTGAAACTCAGGCAGGGTTAAACAATGAGCATTAATTTTATTAATTAGTGGGTAATTATCCATGTTAAAATGAAACCGGTGTGCATTGAAAACCTGTGGGATCAGGCAAATATCTGCCAAACTGGCTTGATTGCCATAGCAAAAGACAGCGTTACTCCTATTGAGGCTTGCTAGCTTGACTTCAAAAGCGTCAAAACCAGCTTTTAACCAATGGTGGTACCATAACATGACCTCTGTTTCATTGGCTTTAAACTGCTCTTTTAATTGGTTTAATACTCTTAGGTTATTCAGTGGGTGCATGTCGCAGGCTATGATTAATGCCATGGATTTTAATGTGGCTTTAATTTGCGGCTCTTGCGGCAGCAGTGGCGGATTAGGGTGCAGCTCATCCAAATACTCAATAATTGCCAGAGATTGATTGAGAACAAACCCATTAATGTCCAGACTAGGTACTAGCTTTTGAGGATTAATTTGCTGGTAGGCGCTGCTGTGTTGTTCGCCACCATTATTGACCAAATGGACTTCAATTTTTTCATAAGCAATTTTTTTAAGGTGAAGCGCTATGCGGACACGATAACAGGCTGTGGATCTAAAATAGTCATACAGTATCATATAAGCCTCCTACCATCTTTTAGCTTAATGATTTTAGTGACGGAGACCCTTCTCCCGCTGGCGGGAGAAGGTGCCCGATAGGGCGGATGAGGGTGGATCATATTAGCCATTGAAAGCACGCCAAGGTAGTATTAACCTGTTTTATCATCTTAAGCATCATCCTAGTC
>JBIODT010000016.1:0-21864 GCA_044445305.1 Legionellales bacterium
TGCATCAAGGCTACGCGTTACGCCGTTAACTCATTACCTTTATTCAAGCCTGATTGCCTGATCGTAAAGACGAATTTCCACATTCATTGAGTCCAATTCATAGCTCATGTGTTTTTGTCCCGTACGAAGCTTCCTGTTATAGCGGTCTCGTTCCTAACCAACCCGCATTTTCGCTTGTTCCCAAATCAGCATCAATGCATCAAAAGAAAATCCATTAAGATTGGATAAGCCCTGCTCCTGTGTAATTGATTTAACCGCCCCCAACCGCCGCTCAAACTTGGCTAAGGTTTGCTCCAAAGTATCTCGTGGGCTAAATTTACAAAACACCGACAGTGAAAATACCGCATGAAGTAAATCGCCTATTTCTTCTTGTAATTGCAGCTGATTCACTTGTGCTGCATCTTGGTTTAAATGCTCATTGATTTCAGCACATTCGCTTTGAATTTGCTCCATAATTTGTGCAGTGGTCTCCCATTGAAAACCAAATACTGCAGCCTCTTCCTCTAAGACTGTAATTTTATCTAAAAGCTCCATATTCCCCCGCAGACATCAACCGATCCTAAATAATTATTTTAAAAAAAAAAGAAAATCACTACTGCTTTTCTTTTTTTTATTTGCTATTATATCAAAGTAAATTTAACAGCGCCAAACTCAATTCAATCTGTGGATAGTTTTATTCAGCCAACACCTTAGTCACCGCTCAAAAACCATCTTTCTTAAATAAGAACCCATATAGAGCATAGATCTTTTTGTTTTTTATATTAAAATTTATTTGAAACTTACCCACAAATTCTGTGGATAAGTCTGTGGGCAATACATGGAATACCTTGTATGAACAGCCTATTTTGCCAATGCGCTGAAATAAAACGACTTGCTTTTGAGCGGTATAAAATATCAGGAAATGGCAGGTAATTGTTATGCGGCTTCTATAACAACAGGTCCATTTGCTTTTACAAGCCGCGGTTTGGCAAGCCAGACTATCATGAGCAACAACATAAAAACCCAACCTGAAAGTCTAAAAATATCATTGGTAGCCAACATGAATGCCTGGTTAATTACCGTAGCATATAAAGCGCCAAAACTTTTCAAGCCAGTGATTCCTAATGAATGCAGTTGATCTAATGTCTGTCTTGCCAAGGGATTAAATACATTAATATATTCAACAAGATGGCTTTGATGCAAGGCCTCTCTATCATTCCATAAAGTAACACTGATTGATGTACCAAAACTGCCCCCAAGAATACGAAAAAAATTGGTAAGACCCAGGGCGCTGGCCATTTTGCTAGGAGGAATGTCCGCCAAAAGCATGGCAATGAGCGGGGTAAAGAAAAAGGCAAGACCAAGGCCCTGAATAAAGCGTGGTTCAATTAATTGCACAAAACCCACATCAGTATAAAAAGTGGATTGCCAAAATGATGTGATTATAAAGATGGCAAACCCAAGACTAATTACAATACGCAAATCAAATTTGCCCATATAATTACCAATAAAGGGGGTTAAAATAAACGGTAAAATACCTACTGGTGCGGCGGCAAATCCCGCCCATGTTGGCGTATAGCCCATTTGGGTTTGCAGCCATAGCGGAAAAATAACCACATTTGAAAAATACACCATGAAACCCAGTGTCAGGCAAGTGACTCCAACCGTAAAATTGCGGTTGGTAAACAGGTACAAATCAATAATAGGCTCATCTTGGGTTAAGAGCCAAATAATTAAAAATCCAAGTGCAATAGCCGAAATAATAACCAGAGTAATTATGAAATTTGAATTGAACCAGTCTAAATCCTGTCCTTTGTCCAATAAAACCTGCAAACAACCAATACCAATGATTAATAAAACCAGTCCAACGTAATCCATAGGGCGCTTCACTATTGGGGTCTCCCTTCCTGTGAGCGTTATCATCGTGAACACAACGGAAAAGATACCAACAGGCACATTGATGTAAAAAATCCAAGGCCAAGTATAATTATCGGTAATCAAACCACCCAAAATAGGCCCAAATATTGGGCCAACCACAGCGGTCATCGCCCATATTCCAGTTGCTAAACCTCTTTTTTCTGGTGGGTAATTGGCAAGCAAAATACTCTGTGATAAAGGAATCATAGGACCAGAGACAGCCCCCTGAAGCACACGAAAAAAAATCAGCATGGCCAGATTTTGTGATAAGCCACAAAGTACAGAGGCTATGGTGAACAAAGTGGTAGAAACAAGAAACAAGCGAACCTCGCCAAAGCGTCGTGAAAGCCACCCTGTAAGCGGTAACATGATGGCCTGACTGACGGCAAAAGAGGTAATAACCCAGGTGCCATTATCAGGGCTGACACCGAGATTGCCAGCAATGGTTGGTATGGCAACGTTTGCAATAGAAACGTCGAGGACATTCATAAAAATAGCCAATGACAATGAAATGGTCATTAATGCCAATCTACTGCCTGTTAGTGGTGGTAGTTCTGCCATTATGCTAGCGATCTGGCTAAGGACATATCCGGTGCATTTGCCTTCAATATGTCATTAATTATGGGCTCTATTGTTGCTAACTGTTGCAAGTAAACCCCTGTTTCATATTTAAACCGGGTTGCAGTGGTTTTGGGCATTCGACTGCCAGCTCGGTTATGAGTATTAACAGTGACACGCATGGACAAACCTAATTGCAAAGGATTTTTTTTCAGTTCATGGTTATTCAAACGAATGCGTACAGGCAGTCTTTGCACGATTTTAATCCAGTTTCCTGTTGCATTTTGTGCGGGCAGCAAAGAAAAAGCAGAACCCGTACCAGCATTCAAGCCCAGCACTTTGCCATGATAGGTAATACCAGGATAGGCATCTGCATACAGTGTCACCGGTTGATTGACACGAATGCTCTCCAGTGAGGATTCTTTATAATTTGCATCGACCCAGGTATCGTGTAGCGGAATAATGGCCAACATAACAGAACTCGTGGAGACGTACTGGCCAGGCTGCACATTGCGTTTTGCAACATACCCTGTGATGGGAGCCACGATGGTTGTTCGTTGAAAGTTCAAATAGGCATTTTTTAAATTAACCTTGGCCGTTTCTACCAGTGGATGCGTATAAAGATGTGTGTTTTCAACCAAGGCCTGGGCTGCATCCCTTTGGTGCAAGGAAAGATTATAACTTGCCTGAGCTGCTTCCACCGCGGTTTTATAATGTTGCATTTCCTCTCGTGATACAGCACGATTGCCTATTAGACCAACACGGCGCTTCAGATCCAATTGTGCTTTAACCAGATTGGCCTTATCTAAAATCACTTGTTGTTGTGCCTGTGCCGCGAGTTCAAAATATTGATAAACCTGGCGGACGGTTTGTGCCAAATCAGCTTTGGCACGTTGCAGAGCCAAAGCATAATCGGCTGGATCCAGCTTGATAATGGTTTGACCTTCGGTAACCAATTGCGTGTCATCCGTGTTAATTTCAACGACCGTACCAGGTATTTGTGGCATCAACTGCACCATATTGCCGCTAACATAGGCATCATCAGTGTACTCCTTGAATTGCCCCCAAATGAACCAATAGATGAGCCATAGCAATCCAGTAAGCAAACAAATACTGCCCAGCATGAGCATGGCCATTTTTCGTTTGCGCAAGGTTTCTGGGGTTGATCCAACACCAGGTTCTTTACTTGTCATATTGATACCTCACCACCCAGAGCTGCCAACAAGGCTACAACCGCTTGTTTTTGGCGTGTTTGCAAATTATAAAGCAAGACTTTCTGCTTTAATAATACCTGTTTTATTTCAATGAGCTGTACATAATCAATGATGCCTTGAGTGTAGCGTGAAAGGAATAATTTGTAATTGGCATGGGTAGTATTGAATGCTTTGGCTTGATCCTGTATTTGCTTGTCAAGAGTTTGAATAGTAATCATTTGATCGGCAACTTCCTGCAGCGCGTTCAAAATAGACTGATTGTAGCGATTTACTGCCAGTTCAAAATCGGCATGTTTGATACCCAGATTTGCGCGGCGGGCGCCAGCATCAAAAATGGGTAAATCCACAGCAGCCTTAACGCCTTCAGTTTGAAATGAAACGTTGAATAACCTGGTAAAATAGAACGATTGCAGGCTCAATAAGCCACTTAAATTAATGTTAGGAAAAAAGGCGGCTCTGGCAACATTGATTTGATGTGCTGCAGCCTCAGTCAATGCACGTGCGGCGCTAATATCCGGTCGGTGTGCAAGCACATTAGCCGGAATGATTGCAGGCAAGGCCACTTGTTTTTTGGAATACGTAAATTTTGCAGTATTAATTTGTGTGTTGAACGGGTTTTTTCCCAGTAATACAGCCAAGCGATGTCGTGATTGCATTTCAGCGCGTTGGAACTCTTCAATCGAGTTATGAGCTGACTGAGTATCAGAAATTGCCGTATTGAGCGGAATATCCGATTCAATTCCCTGTTTTGTACGGTCAATTACAATGCTTTCCAGTTCTTGTTGTAACAACACATTTTCTTTTGCCAAACGCAGCTGCATGATATTATTTTGTAGTTCAAAATAAGCGTTGGTGACGGCTGAACTTAAAAGCAATCGCGTTTCATTTTGATCCATTTGCGCAGCATAGGTTTCACTTAATTTACTGGCCAACGCTTCTCTATTTTTACCCCAAAAATCCAGTTCATAGTTAAAGTTTAATGCCAGATCAGCAAGACTGGCTTTATTAAATATCAGCTCATTAAAAGGAGGAGGCACAGTCCCTTGAAAAGAAAAGTGATCTTCTGCGAGATAGCCTTTAAGACCTAGCGAGGGCCAGAGTGCAGACCATGCCCCTTTTACCTGTTGTCGCGCGCGCGCCACGCGGGCTTTGGCACTGCGCATGTCAGGGGCATCAGCAAGGGCTACTGCAATAAGTTGGTGTAATTGAGGATCGTTAAATCGTGTTAAATGGCTCGTGGATTGGTTTTTTTCAGGTATTTGATAGACGTGCTTTACTTGCAAATCAGCTGCATTCATTGTTTCCGTATCACTTTGAATGACGCTGTAAAGCTTACAACCAGTTAATGCAGATGCGCAGACAAAACTGGTAATGATGAGCGCTCGCAAATTAAAATCCTTTTTTTGACTTTGGACAAAGCTGTATGCAGCTTTGTCCAAATAAATAAGATCGCGAATTAATTCGCTATACTGCGTGCGATCTCAAACTCAGATCTAATCTATCAACATTTGCTATCCGTTGACAATTTATATTTAAAGTATCTGCTTATTATTATACCGTGGCACAGTATATACCTTCCGCGGATGGGTATAGCAACAAGAGCTTGAAGGCGTGCTATAATGCAAACCAGCAATTTTCGGCGGAAGTTATTTCGGTCACGATCCTAAACTACGCCTGTATTTAAATTAGAGTAATAATATGAACCCTGCAGAATTCAGTAATGAACCCCAAAACTTAAACGAACCAACCACCACATCCTCTTTTTCTTCCCTGTCGTTGCACGATGTTTTATTAAACAACCTTACCTCTTTAGGTTATGCCGCTATGACCCCCGTGCAGGCACAGAGTCTGCCATTGATGCTCAATGGCAGTGATGTCATTGCCCAAGCAAAAACAGGCAGTGGTAAAACGGTTGCCTTCGGCTTGTCATTATTAAATCGCATTAATGTAGCGCTCTTTGCGGTGCAAGCCTTGGTGTTGTGCCCTACTCGTGAATTGGCAGAGCAAGTCAGTCAGTCTTTACGCCAGCTGGCTCGACTGGTACCGAATATTAAAGTACTTAATTTATCAGGTGGTATGCCGATGGGACCTCAATCGGACTCATTAGCGCATGGAGCCCACATTATTGTTGGTACACCTGGTCGTGTTCAAAAACACTTGGATAAAAAATCATTGTCACTAGCCAGACTACAATCCCTGGTTTTAGATGAAGCCGATCGCATGCTGGATATGGGTTTTTTTGATGCCATCAAACAAATTCTTGCTGTCTGCCCCACAAGACGCCAAACCTTATTGTTTTCTGCGACCTATTCTGCAGACATCAAACAGCTGGCTGGCGCCTTTATGGTTGATCCCAAGCATGTGGTAGTAGAAGATACTGATACCACCTTGGATATTGAGCAACACTTTTATGAAGTAACCGCCCAGGCAAATAAATTCTACCTGTTAAAAACCCTGTTGTTGCATTATCAGCCGGCATCAACGCTTATTTTTTGTAATACTAAAGAAAAAACCACACAACTGGCCGCCCTGCTTGTCAAAGAAGGCTTTAGTGCAACCGCTTTAAACGGTGATATGGAGCAGGTTGCTAGAGATGAGGCCATGATACGTTTTGCCAATAACAGCTGTTCTATTTTAGTCGCAACCGATGTAGCAGCACGCGGTCTGGATATTAAAGATCTGCCTTTGGTTGTCAGTTACGAGCTTTCTTTTGAGCATGATGTTCATATTCATCGCATTGGTCGTACTGGACGTGCAGGCAGTAAAGGATTGGCTTTAAGCTTAACCACAACAGCCGATGCTGCGCGTCTTGTTGCCATTGAAAATGGTTTAATGCAAGCATTAATATGGAAAGACATCGCCGCCCTAACCAAGACCAATTCATCGGTATTTTTACCAGCGATGATGACCTTGTGCCTGGGTTCAGGACGAAAAGATAAAATCAGGCCTAGTGATATTTTAGGTGCTTTGACAAAAGATGCTGGGCTGCTTGGAAGTACCATAGGAAAAATTAATATAACCCCTCTTTATTCCTATGTTGCGATACAAAAAGACTGTGTCGATAAAGCCTACCAATTTTTGCAACGCGGCACATTAAAAGGTCGAAAAGTTTTTGTAAAAAAATTAGGGTAATATACCTTCCACGGATGGGTTACAAAAAATCATTCATTATTAAGCAACCAGCGTTTAAAATTAGGATCATCAATAAAATAGCCCGCTCGATCTGGGCTTCGGCCAACGAGCAGTTTGCGTTGAAGCACGCGCAGCGCAGATTGAGTAGAGGATACCGCCAAGACCTTAATGCCAAGACGTTTGGCAAATTGTTGACGATTGGCTTCGCTAAACAGGCTTTCTGTTCCAAGTGCTATCTCATTTAATAACATTTGCTCTAATTTAGAGGCTTTATCCCATACTTCAATATAGGCACGATCATTAAATATATCGTTAAGCAATTGTTCCTTGGCGGTGGTTATGCTCAGATTGGGGTTTAAAGCCAAGCGCTCAACAAGTGAACGGGCTAATTGAGGAACGTTATCCATTTCTTGAAAGGCACCCCATAAGGAGTCTGGATCTAAGGTGTTTTTTGTGATTTTTTTATATACGGAAGATAAGTGATCGGTGAATTGACGTGTTAATTCAGGGAACGGCAAATTTTGTCCAAAATGAAAAAAGGGCGCACTTGCATGTGAAAACATTCGGCGTAGTCCCTCACGTGATGAACCAGTAAAAATTACCTTGATGCTGTCTTTATGCATGTCTAATGCAGTGCGTAATCCCGCAATAAATAAATGGTTACTGTCATGTTGTGTCAGTACTTGTACTTCATCCAAAAGCAATAGTATTTTCCCGTGGTTAGACAAGGATGCGAATAGAGATATCATATCTACAGGCTGGTCTTTTGCTGCATCAAATTCCAGCACTCCGCCGCCAACGCCCGCAACATCAGCAGCTATTTTCCGAATTCGAGATAACGAGCCTTTTTTCGCGCGTTGTAAACCTGCTTTATCAGCAAAGAGCATGAGCGTGTTTGTAAAATTGGGCTGGCTTGTGGCGCCACTGTCTAAAAAACTAAAATAAAGTGTTTCAAAGCCCTTTTTTTTTGCAAGTGGTTGAATGTCTTTAAGAAGAAATTCCGTCTTACCCATGCGGCGCGGTGCAAAAAACACCAACGCGCTAGATAATCCGTTTTCAAATAGTCCCAATACTTGTTGTGCTAATTCCGTGCGTGGAAAATGCCACAAATCGATGGTCATCGTCATTTGTCCTGATGATTAGATTACTTTAGACGATTATAATCTAATTAGACAATTATTGTCTAATTAGATGGCGCGCGGTCAAGATCTATTTCATTTTATTTAAAGTTCGACGCAATAATTGCGTATAAATGGGCGCATTACCCGCCAACTGCACTACGGTAGTAGCCGTTAAACAAGTCACCATAAGGGGTAGAATCAATGAGTAATTTTGTGTCATTTCAACAACCAATACGATTCCAGTAATTGGTGCCCGCACTACAGCCGCGAACAATGCGCCCATCCCCGCCACTGCAAACATCCCGGGGTGCACTGTTGTATCGTTCATTATCCATTGAAAAACAAAGGAGGTAACCAAGCCTAATAAAGTGCCTAAAGCCAGCATAGGTGCGAAAATGCCTCCTGAAACACCCGTGTTATAGGAGAGCATGGTGGTGATAAAACGCACCACGAGTATGGTTAGTAAAATAAAGAACGATGAATGCATGGTCAATGATTTTTCAATAATAGCATAGCCGCCACCCACAGCCTCGGGTTGTAAATACGCTAAAAAACCTATTAACAGTCCAACCATCAGTACGTACAGATCACGTTTTACCGGTGTTAATTGGTCAATCAAAAACAAACTACTCATTAACACACGATTAAATAACAGCCCAACGAACCCGACAACCATACCAAGAATGAAAAAAAGCCATAGCGAAGGTACATTGGGTAAATTAAATACCGACATTTGAATTGCAGGCTCGGAGCCAACGATTAAATGCAGCATAATAACGGACATGACACAACAAACAGCAACCGCGGTAAAATTAGTGAATGAAAAGCTAAATTTATCGCGCATTTCTTCTAAAACAAATAAAATCCCTGCCAAGGGTGCGTTAAATGCTGCAGCGAGACCAGCCGCCGAGCCTGCAGCAATTAACACATCACAATGGTGACGGGATAATTTAAACCATTCCCCCATCATCTCACCTAAATTACCACCCATCTGAATAGTCGGCCCTTCGCGACCTACAACTAAGTTGGATGATATGGCCAAGGCGCCACTCATAAATTTTACAGGCAATAACCTGCGCCAAAAAATGGGCCGTTGGTGCAATAAGGCGCCTTCGATTTCTTGTACACCACTACCCGAGGCCTCGGTAGCAAACCACTTCACCAACAACCAAGCAGTATATATCATTAACATCGATATGATGGCAGAAACGAGACCTACTGGCCAACCACAAGCAGCTGCATAATTAAATCCTCGGCTCATCAAATGAGTCAGCTGTTGAATCGCCAATATAAAATAAGAGCCGACGCATCCAGTAACAACACCTAATAAGGCAGCCACAGAATAAACAGTTAAAATTTTATGACGCATAGACTTTAATCATCCCTGTTTCTTTGTAATCCTCAGCCATAAGCTTGATTATCAAATAGATCAATACATTTTTTTTCGTGGTTAATCAACCATTGTTTCCGCGCAATACCACCAGCATAGCCCCCTAGCCCTCCATTTTTATTGATGATCCTATGGCATGGAACAATAATAGCGTGCTGATTGGCCCCATTGGCATTAGCAACCGCCCTGTATCCTGTGGGATTGCCGATTGCGACTGCCTGTTCCTGGTAGCTTCTGGTTTCACCGTAGGGAATGCGGCAGAGGGCATCCCATACGCTTTTTTGAAAGGGACTTCCAAATTGGGACAGCGGTGTTTTAAATTGTCTTAATGTTCCAGCAAAATAAGCTGTCAATTCTTGTTCTATCGATACGATGACTGCACTCGTACCTGGAATCATGGCCGAATGGGCTCGTTGTCGTAACCGCTCAACCCCGCGCTCTAATTGACGACGCTCAATAAATTCCAAAAGATACAGGGCATTCTCATCAGCAACAGCCATCATGGGGCCAAGTGGTGTGTCTAACCAAGAGACTTTTAGATTCAGGTGTGACATAACTATCCTCTTTCAAATGCCTGATATTCCGTTTATTAAATACCTTGCAGAAGTAAACCCTGCTTCAAGAAGAAGCCGCAAAGCCAATATACTCCTCTTTCCTGAGTGGCAATACAAAATAAAGTTATGATTCGGATCTAATTCACTCAATCGCTGCGGCAATTCTGCTAATGGCAGTAACCTTCCGCCTATATTATGAGTTGCATGCTCCTTGGCAGTACGAACGTCGATTAAAATAGTATTACCAAACGCAAACAATTGTGCTGCTGTTACCGCGTGTTTTTTTAAATCCAGAGGAGGCTGGCAACGCTTAAGATTAACGGGCGTACTTAAAGAGGGGTGTTGAACACAGAGTTTACAATCAGGATTTTGCGACAACTGGATCTCTTTAAAGGTCATTTTTAATAGATCAACCATGAGCAACCGCTTTGCTAATGAGTCACCTAGGTTTAATATCCATTTAATAACCTCTGCTGCTTGAATAATACCCAACATCCCCGGTAACACACCGAGCACGCCCCCGTTATCACAATTAGGAATGAGGTCACTGCTTGGTGGCACTGGGAATAAACAACGCAAACAAGGCCCATGGCCACCATAAAAGATTGAACAATAGCCCTGAAATTGAGATGCACTGGCATAGACATAGGGTTTTTCCAGCTCAAAGCAGAGATCATGAATTAAATAACGCGTGTAAAAATTATCCGATCCATCAGCAATGATGTCATATTGACGAATTAATTCAGCCGCATTGTGCTTTGTGAGTTTTTCATGATAAGCCCGCACTTGAATCGATGGGTTGAGGGCTAACAGCTGTTCTGAAGCCGCAACTGTTTTTTGCAGCGCCACCTGTGGCTGACGATACAGTATCTGTCTTTGTAAGTTACTCAGCTCAACCACATCATCATCCACTATGCCCAGCGTACCCACACCGGCTGCCGCCAAGTAAAGTAATAAAGGCGAGCCCAATCCACCCAACCCCACACACAATACACGGGCATTTTTAAGTTTTTCTTGGCCTGACAAACCAATTTCATCCAATTTAATTTGTTGAGAATAACGAATTAATTCATCTGTAGACAGAGCGTGCTTAAGCATCGTTGAACTCTTTTATTTGTGTTAAAAATTGTTGCGTTGCAGTCAAGGGATTGTCCGCGTGAGTAATGGCAGAGATAAGCGCAACGCCTTCAACACCTGTTTTTAAAATGTCCGGCAGCCGTTCAAAATTCATCCCACCTATGGCGACTAAAGGATAATGAAGTGTTCGTCGCCAGCGTTGCAACTGCTCAACGCCTTGCGCTTGAAAGGACATGAGCTTACTGGTGGTAAGATAAATGGGGCCACAAGCAATATAGGATGGGTTGAGCGTATGGGCACGGGCAACTTCATAATAGCAATGTGTACTCACACCCAAATACAAGCCTGAGCGGTGAATGGTATCGATGTCCGCGTCACAGAGATCTTCTTGGCCGAGATGAACGCCATCAGCACCAAAGCGTATGGCCAATTGCCAATAATCATTAACAAACAGAGTGGCGCCATATTGTTTTGCCAAAAAAACACTACGCTGCACCTCCTCTTCCAAGCGCGTTCCATGCATGTTTTTTATCCGTAATTGAATGCATTTCACACCTTCTGGCAATAGCTTTTCTAACCAATGACTGCCATCAACCACGGGATATAATCCTGTCTGGCAACGTTTAAAGGAGGCTGGTAATTTCAATAAGGGTTGGGGTGAGAGGTAAGGCAGATCGATCTCATCCTCTGGCCAGCCACCATGAAACAATTTGGCTGTATGTTGATCCAGATCCACCGCCTTGCGGATCCCACGGTTTACATACATTTTTGCAATCACAAGCGCATCTTTGATGGAATGACCCAAGGCAAGACAGGCCGCTAAGGCAGAAGAAAGCGTACATCCTGTTCCACGGTAATTTTTATCAGGCAAACGTTGATTTGCAAGCCAACAAGACTGATGACCATCGGTCCAATAATCTTGGCTGAATAAGGCATCCTTTACATGACCGCCTTTGAGTAAAACGCTTTTGGCACCCAGGGCTAACATGGCCTGAGCACCTTCTTCAATGTCTTGATATGAACTGAGTGGGCGCTTCAATATTGTTTCTGCTTCCATGCGATTGGGAGTAACAACATCGACATAGGGAAATAATTTTACGAGACTTTCTAAATATTGCTGTGCATTTGCAAAAATTAATGCGCTTCCCGAAGACGATGCCAGTATTGGATCTAAAACAACAAAGCCTGAATAATTTTTTAAAAAATGGGCAAGTTGCTCATGAGCAGATGGTGCTCCCAACATGCCAATTTTAATGGCCATGGGTTTAAAGTCATGTTGTAAAGCAGCACATTGTGCCATCAGCTGAGCGCCAGATATGGATTCAATGGCCGTGACTGCAGATGCATTTTGTGCAGTCACGGCGCTAATGATGGCGCATGAATCCACCTGCAAATTTTTTAACGTTGCTAAATCAACTTGGGTTCCCGCAAGCCCGACAGGATCAAAGCCTGCAATTGACCATACCATTGGTTTTTTCATACTTGCTTACAGTCCTGATGCCAAAATGGCGTATCAATTAAAGAAGTGCTGGGTTGTGCCACATTTCTTTCAAGCATCACCCCTGCCTGAAAAGCCTCGTAACCCGCGATGACCGCATGCCGAAAAGCAGTTGCCATAGCGATGGGCTTATTTGCAAGAGCAACCGCTGTATTCAACAACACTGCATCAAATCCCAACTCCATCACCTGTACTGCATGAGAGGGTTTGCCAATGCCCGCATCAACAATCAACGTGGTTTTAGGCAATCGATGGCGTAGCGTTTCCAAGGCATAGGGGTTCATCAATCCCTTGCCTGAACCAATGGGTGCAGCCCAAGGCATTAAAATATTGCAACCGCTATCGACCAGCTTTTGGCATACCACCAAATCGTCCGTGCAATAGGGGAAAACGTCAAAGCCTTCCTGAATTAAAATTTTGGCAGCTTTGATTAACTCGAAGGGCTCGGGCTGCAGGTTGTAATCATCACCTATCACCTCTAATTTAATCCATGAAGTATCAAACAACGCTCTTGAAAGCATGGCCGTACTAACAGCCGTTTTTGCATCACGACAACCTGCCGTATTCGGCAACAGATGACAACCTAAATTTTTTGCTACTTGCCAAAAGGACTCACCACCTATGCCCTGTGGTGCTTGGCGTTTTATTGATAAAGTGATCACTTCAGTCTCAGAAGCACGAATGGCATCCGCCATGACATCTAATGAAGGATAACAGGCTGTTCCTAGTAACAAACGGCTTGTTAGCATTTTTCCGGCTAAATTCCACATGCTTAGCCCCCTTGCATTGGCACAATAACATCCACGTTATCATTGGGATTGAATAGTGTGCTGCTGTACAGCATGCGCGGGATAAGTTGCTTGTTTATCGCAACCGCAAAATGCTGATCGCGGTACTGGTTTTGCATTAAAAGATCCTGCAGCGATAGTGTTGCTTCAACCTCCTGCACTTCATCATTGAGATAAATGCTGATCATACTAAACCCTCCCAAATTTTTGGATAATAAACCTGTTGGTAATTGCTTTGAAGGCCGCGTAAAACGTCTTCAGCCAGTGCTGGCGCAATTAAATAACCATGGCGATAAAGTCCATTGATGGCTATGAGTCCATCAGTGAATTGAATACGTGGTAAATGACTTGATAGCGTAGGACGGCAATGAGTAACGGTCTTGATGATGCGCGCTTCGGCAAAACCTGCATGAACGTAGTAAGCTGCTGTTAATAATTCCAAGGTTGTCCGCACTGAAATAGAGCTCTGATCATCTGCTTCAATTTCACTGGCACCAATAAGATAAATATTGCCTGGTCTTGGTACTATGTACAAACTGTAACGAGGGTGTAACAGGCGGATGGGGCGCTGCAACTGAACATCAGGAGCATGCAGCCATATTAGTTCACCGCGTAGCGCGCGTAAATCAGTAACAACCGAGCGCGCACCTAATCCTCGGCAATCAAAAACCATATCGAACTCGTACGACTTTGATGCGGTTACAAGCAGCCTTGGTTCAAGCGATAACACAGGTGTATTGGTGAGACATTTGACACCATTAGCCTCCAAATAGTTCTTGAGAGCAGGCATTAAAGACTGACTGTCAATATGCGCTTCATCAGGGAAATAATACGCCGTCTCAAACTTAGCAAGCTCAGGCTCAAGTTGTATCACAGCCTCATGAGACAGCTGTTGAAAGTAAGCGTCAGCCGGCCGCAATTGGCTTGATAGGCGCCGACTAAAATGACGCCATTCCGCCTTATCCTGCGGATGATTAAGAACCAGACTTCCTGAGCGCTGAAAATAAATCGAACCTGCTAATTGTGCAATAATACGCGGCCAGCAGGTTCCAATAGATTCTTGACCCAAATGAAAAATCGGCAGCTCTACTTTATCTAACTCAGAGCATGGCGTTAATAATCCTGCCGCGGCCAGGCTACAATTAACATCCCCAGTATTTTGGTCAAACAGGCTAACTTGCCAGCCTGCATTATGCAATGCAAGTGCCAGCAAGCGCCCCATAATGCCCATTCCCACAATGCCTGCTTGCATGATTAGCCCGCAAGACAACAAGCGATTGGTTTTACATCAGAGTAAGGCGTTTCCGGTAAAAACCGATTGGTATGGCATAAAGACACATCAAAGTTTTCATCAACAATATTTAAATGTTTGGTGTAGCGCCCTACCTTATCCCAGTCTCTGTCAACATTAAGTAAGGTACGTGAAAAAAATGGCAAGGTGCGCATAAAAATCTTTTGATACATGGGCGTACGCAACTGCGGTTTGGCTTGGCACAACAACTCATAGGCCTCCTCTGGATGCTCCGTTGTGAATGCAGCACCTCGTTGCGTTGCTCGGAGAAAGCCTTGGATCAATTCAGGTTGTTGCAGTATGCGTTCGGGCACAATAAATTGAATGGAGCAAAAACAACAACAGCCAAGGCCTGCCAGTTGATCTATGCGCAAAAAGACTGTTTCACCTCGTAGATGCTCTAATTCAACTTGTTGAAAATTAATGAAACCAATACCGGTATCAATCACATCTCGACAAATCGCATCGGTGACATTCATGCCAATACGGATGGTTTGGTAGCTGGCTGGATCAATACCTGCAAGCTTTGCCAAATCATCAATAATTTTTTTACCAAATTCGCCAATATAGCCAACCCGTTTGCCGACAATGTCATGAAACGAATGAATGCCACTTGATTTTAATGCGATCAAACCGGTTGGTGGCTCATCAAGTAATGTACCGATTGATGTGACAGGATAACCTTTAGCAACAGCTGCAACGGTATGAATCATGGCTTTGACACCAAAATCGACCGTGCCCAAGCCAACCAGTTCGGTCACATCACTGGGATCAGCTGGCTCTAAAATGGCAAGTTTGATGTCTTCCTGCAAATAAAACCCCAATTGTTGTGCCGCAATAATGGGCGCATGATAAGGATTTGTATACCAATTGAGTAATAAAGTAACTCTAGACTTCAGTGAGGACATGACCATAACTCCTTATATTAATACGTGAATAATATTGGAGATGGCAAAAGGGATCCTTGCTACATAAAAATAGAAGCAGGGATTTTTTGAAGGCGTCCTTACGCTGGTATGAACCAGTTCAAGTTCGACGGGTAATTCTCAGCCGATTTTCCGACACCCCGCGCCATCTAACAAACAGTAACATCCTAGATTTTAATTTTAAGTTTGTCAATGGTGCGATTTTTCATAAAAATCAGACCTGACTAAAAATAAAATGGACCGGTCTTTAAGGGGTGCAACTTCCTGCTTGAGTAGCAGGTGCGGCCGCAGATGGCGCCGAGCTAAAAAACCGGTCTGTGGACCCGGGTGGCGCCAACAATACTAAGACATTGGCCTCTTCGGCCACGACCGCAGGACGTGCACAGCATAAAGCCTGGGAGTTGATTGCAGTGGCCAGAGCTTGGTTTTGTTGTAGGAAGATGTTGCGGATACCAAGCCCATCCGAACTGCCTGCCAGCAGAGACCATGCTGAGGTGTTGGCATATGCTCCTGCTGCTTCAGGCCGCGTACGACATAAGGCCTCGGCGCTGATTTTGGTAGCCAAGTCTGGATTTTTTTTCAAGAGGAGTTCGAGTATAGCAACCCCCTCGGGAGAGCATGCCAAGCAATACAATACTGAAACATAGGCATTTTCTCCTGCTGTGCCAGGAAGTGCACAACATAAAGCCTCCGCACTGATTCCGTCAGCCAAATTCGGGTTTTTTTCCAAGAGGAGCTTGAGTATAACCACCCCTCCAGGAGGGCTTGCTAACCAATGCAGCGCTGAGACATTGGCATCTCCTTCTCCCGCTTCGTCAGGGAGTGTGCGGCATAAAGCCTCGGCACTGATTCCGACAGCCAAGTCTGGATTTTTCTCCAAGAGGAGCTTGAGTATAGCCAACCCCTCAGGAGAGCGTGTTAACCAGTACAAAGCTGAGGTATTGGCATCTACTCCTGCTTCGACAGGGAGTTCAAGGCATAAAGCCTCGGCGCTGATTTCGGTAGCCAAAACTGGATTTTTTTCCAAGAGGCACTTGAGTATAACCAGCCCCTCAGGAGACCCTGTTAAACAAGACAACGCTGAGGTATTGGCATCTGCTTCCGCTGCTTTAGGGAGTGCGCGACATAAAGCCTTAGTGCTGATTTTAGAGGCCAAAGCTGGATCACATTCCAAGAGGAGCTTGAGTACAACCCTTCCTTCAGATTGGCTTGTTAACCAATACAAGACTGAGGTGGCGCCTGCCCTTGATTCTTTGGGCCGTGCGCAGCATAAAGCTTCGGCGCTGATTTTAGAGGCCAAAGTCGAATTTTTTTCCAAGAGGCACTTGAGTATAGCCATTCCGTCAGAGTGGCTTGCTAAGTAATACAAGGCTGAGGTATTGGCATATGCTCCTGCCGTTTTAGAGCGTGTGCGGCATAAATCCTTGGCCTTGATCCCAGTAGCTAGCGCTGAATTTTTTTGCAAAAGAATTGTGAGTATGCTGCGCCCTATAGAGCCAATTGCCAACCAATACAGTGCCGAGGTATTGCCTACAGCCCCTGCGTCTTCAGGACATGTGAGACCTAAACTCTTGCCACTGATTCCTGCAGCCAGCTCTGAGTTTTGTTTTATAAAGATGTGTAGTAGCTTTTGGCCAGCACCACTGACTGTCAACCGAAGCAAGGCTGAATCTTTGGCCCATGCGCTAGAATATGGGTAGCATAAAGCCTCAGCGCTGATTTTTGCAGCCAAATTCGGGTTTTTCTCAAAGAGAATAGTTAGTATGCTGCACCCATCCTCACTGCCTGCCAGGCAATACAAGGCGGAGGTGTTACTATCTTCTCCGGCAACCCGAAGGCGTAAGCGGCATAAATCATCGATACTGACCCCTTCGGCCAGGTCTGGGTTTTGTTGCAAGCGCGCTTTAAATCGACTGTGTTCACCATAACTCCCTGACGACAGGTTAAGGAGGTATTTTTTTAGTTCGGCAACAGCGGAAAAATAGGCGGCTGTTTTTTTTTCTTTAGGTGCGGCGCCGACAGGAGAAGGCTTCTTTTGGGTATCCGCTACTGTGGCTTGTGCTGCTTGTGGCTTGGAGGAGGCTGCCGTTTCTTTAAGTGCAGTAATGGCGGAAGAATGCTTTTTGCGAGTGCCCACTGCCGTGGCTGTCCCTAGGACTGCGTCAAGAGGGACGTATCCTTTAATAGTGGCATTTATCGCCTCCTCACCCATCTGCAGATGGAAACTCATAAGCTGACGCGCTGCTTGGGTATTGCCTTCGCTCAAATGGTAGCTTACTTGTTCCTGAAAGCCTTGGCGTTCTGCCTGCCGTTTTTGTTTTAAAAGCGGCGTATCTGCCTGATTGTCTGACAGCAGCTGTAATGGCGGCAGTACTCCAAACAGTTGTTCAGACAGCGCCTTAAAGCGCTTGCGCTCGCTATCATAGATGAACAGGTTTTTTTGAGCTCTGGTAATGGCAACATACAAGGCATTAAGAGCATTCCACTGGTCTATGCTTAATTCCTTGGCTGAATCTTTTGTAGACAGCTGCTGAAAATGTCTTTTTTGTGCGAAGGGATTCCAGAGAATGACGGTATCAAAATCAAGGCCTATGACCTCTGCGGCTGTTAAGATGTTATTCGAGCCCAGCTGCTCGTTAATGAGTCTGCGTTCAGACTCAATGAAGTGTTCTGCAATGACAACGGTTCCGGATAAGGCACCATAATGCTTGATGTGCCGTAACTGTTCTTTGTCAAGCCAGCCGCTCTCGCCACCCGCGGGCTGGGTGGATACAGTTGCTTTATAGGGGCGTCGCTTGGCACTGCGGCCATCAAGTTTGTACTTGGCATCTAGCAGATGATTGGCAACCGCTATTACCTCCGGTGGACAACGCCAGGTTTTGGGAAGGGGGTGCTCGGTGTAGCTCTGGTAGCGTTGATGGAACAACTCCTTGAGGCAATTGTGAACGTAGGGTGAAGAAAAAAGGCATTGCTCGCTGTCAAGACAGGCAATAAAATGCCGGCCTTCAACCTGCGTCATTAAAGCAGCCAGAGCTATAGGCGGCAGGTTTTGAGTTTCGTCACAATAAATGGCAGAGTAGTTCTGAGCAGAGGCTGTATTTAAGGCCGTGACCATAGGGTCAAACAGGTGCTCTCGCTCCAAATGATTTTGCCAGGCGTTGACCAAGCGAATAAGTCGCTGTTGCTGTGCCTTAGCTCCAAAGTAATAGCACTGCCGCTGCCCCAGGGCAAGGTACTTCTCTGCACCTAAGGCAGCAATGAGGCTGAATTCATAATGAAGTATCTTAGCGTCACCCTCAACCTTCTTGTCTGCTAACCACTCCCCAAACAACTCGTAACTGACCTCTTTCCTTGAGCCTTGGTAGTGTAATTCCAGCAAGCTGTTCCAGGTGGTAAATTCTATGGTGGTGTTTGGATGTTGTGGCATAACCTCATGCTGCGCTTTTAACTGACTTAGCAAACGTTGTGGACCAACAAACAAGACCTTGCCCGTGCCAGCACTACTGGCTGCTTGAGCTGAGGCCACAGCTTCAGCCCGGTCTAAATTTTGCAGCATGATATGGTATAATAAAGCGGTTTTCCCCGCGCCTGGAGGCCCTACTAACAGCAAGGGTGTTAGGCAGCTCAAGGCTTCATGTTGGCTGGCATCCAGGATAAGAATCTTGTCCTTGTAGGAGATGGTTGGTAAAAAGGCCAGCTCTTGGTGGTCTTTTCTGTTAGCAAGCATGGGTGCAGCCTCTAGCTCTAGCTCTAATACAGCAGCAGCCTGGCTGGCATCTGACGCGGTGCACTGGCGTTTGAGTTTGCCATAGTTATGGTCAACCATCACGTCTAAAATCATCAAGGTCTTCTGCCCTTCATGTACGACATAGGTATAAATTAAGCGCCCTTTTATATCCGTTTTTGCGCGGTAGATGGCATTGCCCTGGAAGTGCGTCCATCCAACCAGTTTCTTCACTTCATGACAACTGCCTTCTAAAATGGCGCGAATTAAGTATTCATGTGCTTCCAGTTCTGATTGCTTGACCTGCTGACGGTCAAATAAAATACGAATCATTTTTAATCGCCCATTAAATTGTTTTTTAATGGACTTATTGTACTTAAATTGACGCCAAAGGTCAATAAAAATCAGATCCGACATAAAAACCAGTTCTAGTGCGACCTTTCAAGACAAGATGCGGATTTAATGTCTACATTGCACTATTATGATTTACTTTAAGCCTGGTATGATGTAATATGCTACATTTCATGACGCGCATATGCGCCTCTCATTTTTTTTGGAGTACCTAAATGCGTGACCATGTAGAAATTTTTAGTTTCGATACTATAAAGGCGGCACGCGTCAAAAAGCCATTAAATAGAGCTGCCTCAGGCAGTTACAGCCAAGGGAATCGCCCCAAGGCTTCCATTAAACAGCTGCTGAATAACAATTTGAACAGTAAGAGTTCTCAACTGGTTATTATTGACCGTGATGAGGCTCACGCTGGGATAGCGCGTTTCATTGCAAGGCTATTGAATAAAGAACTAACTTGGCAATGTACCGAATCTTCATCTAATTATCCGTTTACCGCCATTGCTCATTACCATGCACAAAACTCGGTAGGTTCTATTTTGATTTCCTATATTCCAGCCCTTCCTGATGCGGGGCACCAAATAGCGGCAAAGCCGCCCAGTTTCAATGCACAACTTCATTTTATAAAGCAAATTTCAGGTGCCCATTCTAATTTACATTTTTTTTGTAACAATGCTCTTGATTTTAATAACGCAAAACAAGTGCCAAAAATAAATGGCTGTCTTATTGCTTACGATTTAAATGAGCACGCTTTTCATGTTTTAGATACGTTTAAAGCTTCCAAAGAAGTCACAGCAGCCGCGCCCATCGCAGAAATACGACCCCAAGCCCCTACATTGAGTGCGTTAAAGACCAAAATAGACACCTTATTTATGGACACTAAAAACAACATCAATACACTTAATGAATTAAAACCTGTTGTTTTAGACTGTATGAAATGGCTGTCTGGTGAATCTTTAGCTTTGGCACAAATGGATCCAACAAAAATTAAATTAGACGTTATTGCCGACGAAGATGAAGATGCTCTGCCGGTGCGTATTTTATCCGCAAAAATTCCTGATTTATCAGAACATAGGGAACGTCTACTGCTACAAAGCATTAACCAAAAAATATCAGGAGCAGCGCGTATTTCGTTATCATTACCACCAGCAAATATCAATCTAGATGTAGCGGTTCTGCTAGAAAAAGTGCTGCCTCTATTATCTTTACGCTATGCCGCTCAAAATAAAGCAGGGACAATAGCAAAAACAGGATTTTTTAGCGCAGTAACTGCTACCGCCACTATAGAACCTGCTACGCCTGGCTCCGTGCCTAACCAATTATAATCAAACATGGCGCACAGAAGAAGTCGCATTCAAAATTATTGGCGGGTGTCATTTAAAGCGCGACTTTTGTGATTGGCGTAGCCTTGATGCAGCGCTAGCGTAATCAAGGTTTACATTCAGCGCATAAGAAATACCTTGATTACGCTGCGCTGCATCAAAACTACGCGCTTACCATCTGTCTATGTTTTATTATGCATCACCATCTTCTGCATCTTAAAAACGCAAAGGCTCCAGCCCAACATGATTATTTAGGCTTGATTTTAAAATTAAAGTATTTAGTGTGCTTGAATCGTGAGATAATATGGCTTGTTAATTTCACATTTGGAATATTTATATGCAGACTGGTACGGTCAATCGCTTTAATAAAATAAAAGGCTACGGATTTATTACGCCGGATACAGCTGAAGAAGAAGTGTTTGTTCATTTTTCTGAAATTCAACTTTCCGGATACAAAGAGTTAAAAGAGGGTCAACGGATACGTTACATTGCAAACGCTGGTGAAAAAGGACAATATGCAACGCAAGTAGAAATCATTCAGGACGAGAATGCACCAACAACGGACTTAGATCAATAAGCAAAACGTTTTTCATATACTGCGCGGTTGGCTGTTCTTGTACCCAGCTCACTTCATACGGTCCCAGGGGTGACCATTTTGGGAAATGGAAGGTCTAATCGTTCTACCATTATTCCTGGCGAAGGCCCTTCTCCCGCTGGCGGGAGAAGGTGCCCGACAGGGCGGATGAGGGTGGTTCATATTAGGCATTGAAAGCACTCGTATGTTTAACTAAGTCAAATTGATTAACCGTGTTTTTACAAAGGTGATATTAACCTTTTTTTATATCATCCATGCCATTTGAACCACCCTCATCCGCCCTGTCGGGCACCTTCTCCCGCCGGCGGGAGAAGGGACTTCGCCAGGAATAATGGTATAACCATTATACCATCCATTTACCAAAATTTCCCCCCAAGCCCTGAATTCAAGAAGGTCTATTTTGTTCTGCCTTACGAAGTCCTGTCGTCAA
>JBIODT010000017.1:0-21578 GCA_044445305.1 Legionellales bacterium
ATCACATACATACCGTGCATTTTGTACATCATAGTAATGAGAGTTTAAACGCGCTTTTACCTGCTGCGATTCAGGGCGTAAAGAGTTTTAAATCCTTAAAACATATAGTATGTACCAGTTTACCTCTTGAAAAATTAAAGATTGTATTCGCTGATGAGTATCCATTTCTACATTCCATCAGGGTGTATGGCGTATACTCCTCACTTGATATGGTGGAAGTTGCACAATTTATTGCCACTAGTCGTATATCAATAGAAATAATTTTTATAGATATGGACACGCACTTTCAATATCAAATTGATACGTGTGTGACACAAAATCAGACCGATAAACTTGCGCTGGCCTATGATGAATTAGGCCCTGAAGCTTTGCTTGATCTCACTTATGGTGAGGATCGCCAATTGAATTTACAAAATAAATTACAACTTATGTACGGACATCCTAAAAGGATTCTATTGTCTTCTTTATTTTACAGTCAATATCAGACTTATATGGACCGATATATTACAGAAAAATCTTCTCTTGAGTCGATTATTCTATCGGCTGACTGGGATGAAGCGTCTTTAGCCAAGTTTATCGCATTACTCCCCAATGCGTTGAATTTAAAATATATAAGATTGGGAGATAACCATCTCAACACAGCAGCTATCAATACGCTAACTATTACCTTACAAACACTTCCTATTCAGGCTCTTGAACTTCAATTTTCAAAATTTTTAGATTCAGCAAGCCCTCTATGGCAGGTTATTAGACAGCACCAGCATCTGGTATTTTTAAAATTTCATGCTGAGAGCCCTCGAGCATGCCTGGATGAAATACATGCCAATCAATCACTTCTCGCTATAGATGCTAGTCCATTTTGCCTTCCCGAGGATACTACTGAGAACTTGCATAAGATGGTGTCTAGAAATGCCAGGACTCAGATGCCGCTTGTTCTATCATGGTTTCAATCTTGGCATGATGAGGCGGCGGTAGAGGCTTTGGTTGCACAGTCACCTGTGCAGTCACAATATCAGGAAAAAGAGGATAAAGAAGCTGCAAATGCTGTTGTTTCTTTGAGTAGGAGTAGTATGTTTAGACCTAAACCGGTTGCGACAGGCAATGGAACGAAAAGTGACTCTAAGCCAATAATGACTCTTTATCCCTAAATTTCTCGGACATTTATGCATTTATTTATTGACATAAATGCATAAATAGCGCACAATGATCATTTTCTGCACCAGGTCAAAATGATTTCGATAACTAAGGAGTAATGGCATGTTTTTTAGTCAAAAACGAATAAGAGCACAAGAAGAACCTACGGTAGTATGGCTCAAAAACTATATTAATAGTCCTGATGCCATGGCGCTTTTAAATACTAATCCCTCATTGGAATTAATAGCTGAAGCAACTTTTTGGTCTGTGGAACTTGGATTAGACAAGCATCTGGCACGAATGAGCTATTCAGAATTAAGACAATTTCATCCCTTAGAGGAAATTTGTACCGCTAACACGGATCGTGGAAAATTACTTAAGGCTGTTGACGCGACATTAAAAAAAGCAGATATGTGGCATGAGGTCTCAAATGCTTTACAGCAGGCTGGATGGTGTGTGTTCCTGCATAATAATTCCTTTGCACAAATGAATGTAGCAAAAGAAGCGTATGAGTGCGAAGCTTCTAGTGCATGCCCAAACCGCCCATAACTTAGAATGGAGGACGAAATAGTTTCCTGTTTTAGCGTCAATCTAACGCCCAGCTTTGCGCTAAAACAGGAAGTTATTTTGTTCTCAATCCTTCATTAGTGAGAGCGCAATAATATCAATTGAGGGGAACTAAATTGCCTAAATTAATACAGTTACGTGATGCATTGTTAGACTCAATATCTCGAGAAACAGATGAACATCGTTCTTATTTAGCATCCATAGATTTGTCAGATAGAGCAAAATATTTCAAAGTTAGTCCGTTTATTTATCAAGACACAATGCCCCATGAGTCAATAGATCTCAGTCGATTTAATCATCACATGCCTGTACCAGAAATAGTTCATACCTTTGACATCAATGAACAAAACACCTTATTTGCTAACACCGATTCTACTCCACAGGACCAAGAGCAAGCAATACAACGCGCACTGGATATAAGACTATATCCAACCATGAAACGAATCATTATGGAAAGAGGTGCAAGTGTGTTTCTTGGTTCAAAAATTGAATTGCAAGCATATACAAATTTTGTACAAGAGACGCTCATTATTGAAATTGAGGTCCCCTCATCGGTTAAATTTAATATTGCTTTAAATGATACAGGTGACATAAAAGTTTATATTTCTGGTTTAGTCAGCCATGAAAATCTGATACAGCAATTGATTACATTAAAGTTAGCGGGTATTAATCTGACACAAATACCCATTCTCGGCGATACCAAACAATACAAATTAATTTGTGAAAATGACTTAAGACAGTTTCAAACACAAGCTAAAGAATATTTGGCCCGTAAAAATGTATTAATTGTTGCAGGCTGCAGCCTTGAAGAGACAGTATGCACGTCATTAGATCAAATATTAGCTGGGAAAACCAGTCAAAAAAAATTCTCGGGTGATTTGGTTTCACTTACTTACGTTCAAAGTGAGCATGTGCCCGATTTAGGATTTATTGTTTTAAATTTAAATTATGGTGAAATTTGTGAAGAGCAAGTTGCTACTATTTTAAATGATTTTAACTGTATTGCTATTTTTACCGGTAGTGCCGCTGGATACATTCCTAATGGTGTACCAGGGCAATTACCTGAAATTGGAGATAGGTTGTCTGTTGATTGTGCACAACATTTTTCAGGTGAAGTTATTTCACTACAAGAAGAAAACCAAGGGTTACACTTGCACGTGCCTACCATCTATGTTGAAACGTTTAATTGGTTGACAAATGCAAAAACATTGAAAGCCACCACCGTAGACGTTGAGACCTTCTATGTAATAAAGGCAGTAAAAAAATACCAATTGGCAAACCCCCAAGTTAAAATACATACTGATATTGGTGTTTTTATCTCTGATTATGTCGGTGAAAAACCTTTAAAAAGTTATAAAAATGTTTTTGATAAATACCCTTTCGTATTAAATGAATTTGTACAGCAGGCTTTGATAGCGAATTTAACACCATCCTATAATCACAATAGATCCTCTATTCCCGCTTTTTCAGAAGAATATATTGGGCTGCTGCCAGAAAAAATAGAGATTAATCCAGATGTCAGAAATGAGGCTGTTGTTGACTGTATTGGTAAACGTTGGAATAAATCAGAATTTTCTACTCGAGTACATACGCCAGTTGGCATCGGTAGCGTAAAGGATGAAACTCTTTTTATTCAAGAAAATGTGCCCAGATGTCTCCATTTACCGATTAAATTGCCTGGTAGTGATATTAGAATACCCGTAGAGTATCAGCATTTTTTAGATGAGCTACAACAAATTTTCAATTTTGAAGCGTCTATTAACGATGGGTGGAAGGACTTATATGCTTATCTTACTGTTGATCAGGGTTTTATACCGCGTGCTAATTCTCAGCGAGTGCCTGGACCTCATGTTGATGGCATACCAAGAGATAGGGAAAATCCTGAGACTCAATTAATCGACCATGCATACCTTGTGACCAATGCCATTCCTACGATGTTCTACCCTCAGCAATTTGATATGGGGCCTTATGATCCTAACGTACATCATTTCTTTGCTATATTTAGGGCATTAAGCGATGAGTCTAGAACAATAACGGTCAAGCCTTTTGAAATTGTATTAATGAACGCCTATTCAGTGCATACGCCAACCCAAACACTGGAAGATGTTCATAGAACCTTTATACGTTTGGAATTTTCGACGCTTAAATTTGATCGCAGTGGAAATTCAATTAATCCACATTTTCGCAATGCTAATTTTCCTGACTATCCGTTCCAGTACCAACCAAGACCAATACCTGGACATTTATATGTTCCTCCTTCTGTCTTTTTAGCCAACCCAATAACAAATAAAGAATTTTCGTATGAAACAATATCTCATTCTGGAGCTCATTTTAGCTCTATAACGCTTAGGGCTGTTTATTTACAAAATCCACGCTACAAAGAGAAAAACAGTGAGTACACAAACCTGCCCCTTATTGCTGATGACATCATGAATAAGACAACTCAAGGGATTGTGATCACAAAGAATGGGATTCCGCATGCGTTTTTGCTCTATAAAGTGGAGCATAAAACTGTCAAATTTGAAACATTCTTTACTTTGATGGCTGGTAAGGGACATGAGATGATGATGTATGGCATGCATATCCTAAAAGAAATAGCAGACGAATTATCAATTCAAGCAGGATTAAAAAAGGGAGCTACTCCCATAACAATCGTTGTTAACGACAATAACGCGAAGATGCTTACCTATTTTTCACGTGCAGTAAAGCTTGCAAAACTTGGAGTAACATTTGAAAGCTTGGAATCCAAATCATCACCTCAGGAAGAAGTTTTACCTATCATCGGTCAACATGCATCGATAATACCAATTAGACCAAAGCCTCATAGAGAGACTCATGCCATTCCAAAGTATGAGGGCCACTATAATGACACCAACGATACTTTAACATTAGGAGCTGTAAACATGTATTCCGAAAATGAATTGACACTCAGTTTAGGGACCTTAGTCCAAAATGGATTGGAGTCTAAGTTATTTAAATTAGATTATGCTGATTTTATTAGAGCCATCAAAGCTAGTATCCCTGAGTCTGCTTTTCTACATGGTGCTGCCAATGTCTCTGCCGAAGGTGCTGCCTCTGAGGCAAAAACTGAAAAAACATTACATGGCATTGTGATGGCAGATGAAGAAATACGAGCCTTTTCTGGTTTGTTACGATTTAAAGAGGTTGTTTGTGGTGATGACGCCAGTTATGAGCGCTTTGTTAAGTGTCAAATTGAGATGAAAAAACCGGTTCTGAAGAGAGCATCTTTTGATCAGTTGAGCCAGTACGTTAGAGAAAAATTACTCAGCTCCGATGATTGTGCTGCAGTCATATGGTCTATTCTTTGTAACGATCTTGGCAAAGTCCATGCTGTCATTGCTCAATATGAAGAAGCATTTCCAGGGTGCCAAGCTACAGGCCATGATTTATTACTTGCTGAATTACTGGCTCAAAAACCCGAGCTTTTCCCTGCTTTTAGTGCATTGCCTATTGAACATCGTAAAGACATTCTTGCAGGCTACGCTTCGGGTTGTGATATTTCTCAATTTGAACAGTTGGAATTACCTGCCATCTCGTTAATGTCATTAGCGGCTCTGAATAAGAAAGCACTGGATCTGTATATTTTGCATAGCATTTTTGACGTATCTGGTGCAGCAGCACACTTTAAGCCAGAGGGATCATTAACCATGCATGAAGAGACTTGGCAGTTTTTTAATGCAACAAGGAAGGCATTAGAAAAATTACATAAGCAGGAAAATAATACCATTGAAGAGGCATATGCCGATTATTTGGATTTTAGAGGTTCTTGTGTAGGTATCCCAAGGACTAGCAATGACGCTATTGCACTGATTAGAATCGCCGGTCTGGCAAGATTAGCAACGCCAGAACAAGGAAAAATGTTGTTGGCTGTTTTTGAACAACTACCCCCTAATGTAAAAGAAATCTTAGTGAGAGAGTTGAATGTTCATGGTGGCAATGGTGTTCGCGCCATTTTTGTGGGTTATGGTGTGGCCATGCTGTTAAATCCTCAAGGCGCACTGCAAAAGGAACTGTCTGCCTCTAAAGAAATGATAACCGCTGAAAAAAGAACGTCTGCAACGATGGAAGGTCTTAGCATAGGTTTGATTCAATTAGCAAAAGCTTTTAATCTGGCTCGACAAACCATAGGTGAGGATTCTTCTATAAAAGAAATTTTTGTTGCAGAATGTGATGCAATAGCCAGGGCTTTGAATAACAATCCGCGAGGCACACTTGATTTGGATTGGAAAGTAACACCGGTTGGTGAGAGAAGAATGGATTTGGATTTTGCACCACTGTTATTAGCTAAAGAAGTTGCAGCTTCCGAGGAGCAACTCACAAGAGCATCGGCATCTGCTTTGGTAGCGATGGCAGGACGAGCATCGTCACCTCTGTTGCATTCCGTACCTGCTACAGTATCTGCTCCAGCGGCTGCAATAGCAGGACCAAAGCTTTAGACGCTAATCCGCAGTTTTCAGATCGTTTAATGCTGACCTTTTGTCAGCATTAAACGATCTGTGGCTGTTATGTGTTTTTTACGTGTGAAATATACCTCATCAGGAGTTGTTTTTGAATAAAATAACGAAATCGTTTTTAACCGCATTTGCGCAGGCAAATCAACGATTAAATTTAGATCAATCAAAGATGCAATTGGTTAAAACCTTCGTTGAAGGAAAGGCATATCACTTTCATTTTATCCATCGTGACCAGCAGGCTTATGGCAAAGTAAGAGCCTATCGAAAATCAATACTGGAAAGCATGCGCTTGGCTAACTCACCAACCATTCAAGTGATAGGTGATTCTGCTCGTTTTGGTGACGGTCGTGTTGCTTTTGCACAACAAATTTTATTTAAGATTTTAGACAGCCACCCTAAGCACCATATTTTATATGGTATGACTGGTCAATCAGGTGATGTCAATGCCTTAGTCAGTGACTGGATCGCCGATGACCCAGAAAAGCAAGCCAGGGTTATTGGTAATGCTGTTTCTGTTCATACACCCATGGCTATTAATAGCTGGGGTTGCGATGTGGGAGATATCCGTCATGTAACGGTAGTTTATCCCAAGGCTTTATTTGGTGATGATGTAGGGTTATCAGATTACTTTGTTCCTCAGTACGATGATGCTCCGGGAGCATCTATGGGACTTTGTCTGGAGGGCGGTGTGCAGTCTTTTTTGCAAGCTATAACTATGTTAGAGCTTGATGTTCCTATATTGGCTGTTGAAAAATTGCGTGGTTCTACCAACCCATCTTGTAAGCTTGATGGAAATTACGTCCTGTTTTTTTCTGCGGCGGAGTTTTTAAGTTTAATAAAAAAATCCGTTACAACAATGCACGCGGAAGGTCGCAAGATAACTCGAGAAGAGATAGAAAAGATTTGTAATACGTATATTCATAACCCGGCAATTCATGGCCCTTATTCTTTTGCAACACATAAACACCTCCATGTATTTGCCAATCCAGGTAGACTTGATTTTAATACTAAAATAGGCTTATTTGTTAAAGCCTTTGATAAGTTTTTTGAACACCGTCTTTGGGAAAAATTAGATCTATTAAGGGTCATTAATTACGAAGAAGAATTAGAAAACAGGACTACAGCCACTTCGGTATCGGCATTAGTCAGTATGAGGGACAGAACTTGTTCACCCATTCATTCTCGCACTTTGAATCAGCAAATACCTGCATCAGGTGCGTCCATGGCTTTGCCTGCTGCTAAACTGTAGTTTTTTTAGAAAGGATCTACTGTGTGGGTCCTAATTTACTTTTTATGATCCATTCGCTATACCATAACTAGTCAGACTAGTTATGGAGAAAGACATGCAAACTTGGCAATTACAACAGGCGAAAGCCCATTTGAGTGACTTAATCAAAGAAGCATCATCAGGAAATCCACAAGAAATAACCTTAAGAGGAATACCTGTTGTGGTGGTGCTGTCGCTTAATCAGTACGAACAACTTATTCATCCAAAGCCAAAACTAGTCGATTTTCTACGCCCATCCCCATTAATGAATATGGAGATAGACGTTACTCGCGACACAAGCGGTATGCGAGACATAGATCTATGAGTTATCTTTTAGATACAAATGTGATTTGCGAATTAGTCAAAGCAAAACCAAATCCTTTGGTTATTAATTGGGTCGATGCTGCTGACACCTCGGCTCTGTATATTAGTGTTCTTACTCTTGGAGAGCTACGTAAAGGTGTGAGTAAAATAAAGGATGCTAAACGACATCAGTTAATTTCAGAATGGCTTGAATATGAACTACCGGCTTATTTTGGTGATCGTATCTTAATCATAGATGAAAAAGTAGCTGATGCATGGGGCGCTTACAAGGTAGGGATGCCGGATATACTTTATCCGCTGTTGATAGTCTTATTGCCGCAACAGCACTGGTACACCAATTAAAATTAGTCACTCGCAATATTAAGGATTTTATTAACGCTGCTGTTGATTTGGTTAATCCATGGGAGTCTGTTTAGCTGGTTACAAGGCTGGATTTGATTTGATCAAGAAACAAGCATCTTATTTTCAGCTAAGAAATTTTTGCAAGCTGCTGCCGTTTTTTCATTGACGTACCCCATTCTATTGTTTACTATCCGCGTCGGCTAGGAAATGCCAAATGGAAATTATGGAGTTGTATCATGAAGAAACACAGCACAAGTCAACCAGTTAGACTAATGGAATACCTCATACTCAATCATAAAAACTATCAAATCACGTTTACTATCCCAGCGCCTAACTGAAATTTGTCCCAGAACATCGACTAATTTCATCCGCGCAGCGTATTCGCACGCGCTGTAGTTGTACTTTAAAGGATTAAACCGTGAAAAAATTGATATCATTTTGTATGATCATATGGAGCTGTGCGTCCAACAGTGCCGACACTGATAGCGTCACAGTACAGCCTCAAAGAAGTCTCATTGCCACGTCGGTATTTTATCAAGAAGTACTGCGAATCCCCTTTCGATTCACTTGGAGCGGTACTACTCGTATTCGGCCCCTGTTGTGGCCACCTGGAAGCCGTATCGAATACGCGTCAAATGGTTGTCCTGGAGTCCCTAGGCCTCATCCAGAATCTGTTTATACTTGTGTTATAAATGTTGTTATTCCAGGTGATGTGCTAGGCAAAATTATTGCGGGATCGCTACTCCTAAGTTACTCCCAACCATCTATGTACTCAAGAGCAGGGAGTGGTTACATTGCTTTGGAACCATTCTCCGTCACAGTTGTGCCACACCACTTGGCCATGCTGCCTGGTACGCTCCAGCAGGCAACAGCCAATCAAGAGTTCACCTATAGTCTTAAATCACTGGTAAAATACTATGATGAAAACGCACTGGCAGGAAAACCAGCGCAAGTGCTGGTTTCACCCATTGAAAAAGAAGGATTACGTTTTGATCCAGTGAGTCGTTCTATTATTGGCAAACCACAACATACTGGAACTCAAACATTTAAAGTAAGCGCACAAAACGTCAATGGCACCACTGATGCTATTGATTTTACAGTTAATGTTAATGCCAACCCTAAGGATAAACCAAGCTTTAAAACAACATACAGCATGAACAGCGCTTTACCATCACAACCATACAGCATGAATCTTATGGAGTTAGTGCAACCAAAAAATGGCTTCATGGTATCCAATCAAATTGTTTTTCATATTCAAAAAAATGAGAATAATCCTGATTGGCTTGCCATATCAAGCAAAGATGCAACGCGACTTGAAGGCCTTGCACCTGAGTATTTAGCAGGAAAACAAGTAACAATAAGCTTGATTGCAACCTCAAATACAGGCGGTGACTCCGAACCCTTGTTGGTAAGCATTCCCATTGCCTACGATCCTACAAAAAAACCAGTGGTTGATTATTTTGAGCTGGAGGGAGCAGCAGATGAGGATTTCTATCAGGATTTATCAGCTTACATAAACGATCCTGCGCATGATGCCAATCTAAAAGTGGTGTTGGATAAAGTAGAGCCACTTGCCCCATGGTTGGGGATTTCTGCACTAAACCCCACGCAATTAGAGGGTCATATTCCACCTCAGGCTACAGGGCAAAAATACCAGGTCAGTTTACGGGTTTCGACAGCAATTGGTGGCAGCTCCGAACCAATCATCATACCCTTGCAAATCGGTGTGGATAAAACATTCACCCCTAGATTTAAAAATGACAACCCACTATTGCCCCTGGTTTATCCAGGACAAGCCTTCTTCTATGATTTTGTTGCGAATGCGGATGTCTATCCAGAGTTTGATGATGAACCCTATGTGATTGAATTTGCAAAAAATCACAGCCATCCAAGCTGGTTAAAAATAGAAAACAACCAACTCATTGCCGATGAGGTGCCAGAGCTGAATGAATATAAGATTGAGTTGTCAATAATAATAAAAAACAGAGCGGGTGGTTCATCGGATGTAATTACCCTAGCACTATTAACAGCTATAAATTAGGTAGGACGCTTCATGACACAGATATTCACAGGGGAAGGTTTAGGATTAAATGGCTCCTCACTTGGCTTGGGTGCCTACGGGGCAAAAGGCAGTGCTGCACTGGGCCAAGGGGGAAGCTCTGCTTATGTTAATGCAGCCAATGGCAATTTTGTTTTAAGACAAGCAGATGGATTTCTCGCTGATATTGGTTTTGGATTTGACGTGGTGCAAACGTATAATTCCTTAGGCGAGGGCAACGCTGCCTGGTGCTTTAATATGCAATCGCGATTAGAACTCAGTGGTGACATCAATACGCTGGGCTCATCAGTCACACGCATCGATGAAGACGGTCATAAAAGTATTTTTCTCTATAATGCTAAAAAACAGAGTTATCAGCCAGCAGAGGGTGGCACTGCGCGTTTAACTTACAGTCAAAAGGGTTGGTCTTATCGTGAAGGAAGTCAAAAGACAGTCAACCATTACAACCAACAAGGCCAATTAACCGACATCAGTGACGCAGACGGGCACAGCATTTATTTTACTTACGAACAGGGACAACTAACCCAGATCAAAGACAAGCAGGGAAAGCAACAAATGACCTGGTCCTTCCAAAATGGCTTGTTGCAAGACGTCACCGCAAGCAGTGGTGGGGAGCGCATTCACCACCTTCATTATGAATATGATGCGCAGAACCGCCTGCATAAAGTCACTCGTGACTTAGGAGCGGGTAAAACGTTTTGGGTTACTTATGATTATGCAGGTGATTCCAATAGGATCAGTGATGTAAAACAATCCGATGGAAACCAATTACACCTTGAATTTGATGCTCAAGGCCGAGTTAGAAAGCTCGTTGACGGTGAAGGACGGGTGAGCAGCTATAACTATGAACAAGGAAAAACAACCATAAGCAATGGCTTAGGTGAATCATGGACCTATTTTTATGATGACAAAGACCGGTTGACCGGCATCGATGGCCCAGAACAATACCACATGCGTTATTATTATGAAGGCAAGCAACTCAGCGCCATGGTGCAAGGCAATCAGATCTGGAAATTCAGCTACAATGATGAAGGCGATTGCATCCGCATAGAAGAGCCCAGCGGACAAATAACCCGGCGTATTTATGATGCAGAGCATCATGTGCTTGCTGAAACACATTACCAACTGTTTGATGGCAACCACCATCCTGCCAAGCCACTAACCACACGCTCGGTTTACGATGAGCGCGGGCACTTGCGCTTTGTTATTGACGCCGATGGCACTGTAACCGAGCGGCGCTATGATGAACAAGGTCAATTGACGAGCAGCCGCCGTTATTTACATGCCGCTTTTGATGTCACTGCTATGTCTGAGGATGCGCTTCTAAGCAGCAATGCATTGCAAACCTGGATTGCGTTACAAAACCCGCAGCAGGTCAGCTTGGTTGATTATCAGTATGACTGGCGGGGCCAGTTGCTTGAGGAAATTCATTACAGCCAAGTAGGTATTTTAGGCGAGGGCGTCCTTAAGGGCCACTTAAGCACACGCAGTCGCTATGATGCAGCTGGTCGCTTGGTTGAAAAAGGCACTCTTGGCGACAATGGTTGGAATACCATCCAGTATCTTTATGATGGGCTCGGTCGTTTAATTCAGACCACAGACAGCCAACACAACAGCCAGCGTTTCGAATACGATGACGCACACCAACGCATCATGCAAACCGATGCGAATGGCTTACAAACATTGAGTTTGTACGATCACAGTGGCTTATTGCTGTCAGTGACACGCTTAGACAGCAGCCATTCTTATGGCAGTACCAGTTATAAATACGATGCAGCAGGTCATGTCATTGCTGAAACCGGAGTTGATGGTTTGACTGCGTATTTCTTTTATGACCAGCAAGGGCGCGTGCAAGCTCGGGTCAGCCCCGGTGGGCAAATGACTGCTTATCGGTATAATGATGAAGGCTGTCTGTTACAAGCCCATCAATATGATGCGCGGGTTGCAACCCAGGGTTGGTCAGAACAAATACCCCTTTTTAGCCAAATCAAACCACCCTACAGCCTTAATGATCGCATCAGTCAAACCGTTTACAATCAATACAATAAAGTAGCCTATCGTATTGATGCACAGGGGGCGGTGGTTGCTTATGATTATGATGCTGAGGGTCATTTAATTTCAGCAACTGCCTATGCAAAAAGACTTAGAGGCTTTAATCCAGAATCGGTGTTGTCTGTTAATGACATCTCGTTAATACAGGACATCAAAGATCGCAGTACTTTTTATTACTACGACAACCAAGGTCAATTGGCAGCAGAAATCAATGCAGAAGGTTTTGCTGTCTCTTACCATTATGATCGCTTGGGGCAGCTGACAGAAATTTGCCATTACGCCAATGCCGCACAAAAAACACGTAGCGGCGATTGGTTACAAGACAAGCCTGCAATAGATGCACGCAGGGACATTCACAGCTACAGTCTTTATGATGTCGCTGGGCTTAAAGTTGCCGACATCGATGGAGAAGGCTACCTCACCGAATACCGTTATGATGCACGTGGGTTACTTACAGAAAAATGCGCTTATGAGCAATCAATACTTAAAGGCACGTCTATTGATGAAACAACAAGTCTTGCCAACATTCGTCCCTTAGCACAGCAAAACGATCACCACAGTTACTATCACTACAATGATTTAGGCCTATTAATAGAAGAAAAAACACAAAGTGGTTTAGTAACTAGTTATGCCTATGATGAAATGGGACAATTACTTATTAAAACGCGTACTGATGAGGCCAGTCATAGCGTACGACAACAGCGCTACCGCTACGATGCTTTGGGCCGCGTGGTTCAAGCTCTGGATGAGTTGGGCAGTGCTTTGATGAACCAACAACTGGAATTAAACCCGGAAAAAATAGAACAGCTTTGGCAAAACCACAGCATTCATTTTGAATACGATAACGCAGGTTTATTGTTGACCAAAACCAATGCACTAAAACAAACAACCCATTTTTTCTATGATGACAGCAAACAGCTGCGCTATACCATCAATGCTGACGGCGCAGTTACTGAAACACAATACACTGTTTTTGGTCAGCTTGAATCAACTAAAAAGTACAGCGCCTATTTAAAAACCAACCCCAAAGAATTAAGTACAGAAAAGCTTCAGAGCTGGCTGGATTTAATCCAGGACAGCCGTTTGGATGCAACCACACATTATGAATACAACACCTTAGGCCAGATAACAGCAACACAAACAGGGAGTAGGGGGCGTATCACCACAAGTTTTAATGCTTTTTCCGAGTTGGAATCAAGCACAGAGGCAATAGATGCACAGCATAATAAAATAACAGAATTTTATTACGACAAGCGTGGATTGCTAACACGAAAAACAGCTGATGCAGGCGGTGCAGCACCAGTCACAGCACTTCAATATGATTCTTTTGGTTGGGTGACACAGCAGATTGATGGGCGGTTGAATAAAACCCGGTTTATGCTGAACAAGCGTGGTGAGCAGCTCACCATTATAAATGCCAGTAATCAATTTAAATCAGTTAGTTATGATGCTTTTGGGCGCATACTTAGTGAAACTGATTATACTCATGCAAAAACCGTAAAAATTTATAGCTACGATGATAAGAACAACAGCATCACCCTAAAAAATCCGCTGTCCAAGACGCAAATTGTAACGCAATTTAATGCTTATGGAGATAAGGTTGCTTTCACTGATGCAAATGGCAATGACAGCAGTTTTCATTACGATGACAAGGGCCAATTGATTCGCGTAGACTCCGCCGAGCATACCTTTCAAGCATACCATTATGATGAAGCAGGCCTGCTCAGCTGGCAAGAAGATGCAGGCGGGCATCTTATTGAGTATGCTTATGATGCAGCAGGACATGTCCTGTCGAAAATCATTGATCCGCATGGATTAAAGCTTACCAGCAAGTATCAATACGATGCCCTTGGTCGGCAACTGCAAGTAACCGATGCGAATGGTTGCATCAAACAATTTGTTTATGACAATCAAAGCAATTTAATTCAATCTTGTCTGGATCCAAGCGGTCTTAATTTGATCACCGAATTTTCTTATGATGACAGAGGCTTATTGCTGCGTCAGACTGAAATCAACCCACGTGGAATAAATAAAACAACAGCCTATCAATGGGATGCTTTGGGCAGAAGAACTGCCACAACCACCGATCCTGATGGATTAAGGTTAACTACATCTTATCAGTACGATGCCAATGACAACCTTATTTGCCAAACCGATGCCAACCAACACAGTACCTATTTTGTCTACAATGTAAACAACCGCTGTACTTATCAAGTAGATGCCCGTGGTGTTGTTAGTAAGCATGTATACAGTATTAATGGCAATGAGATTCAATCAGTGACTTATGCCAAAGCCATTCACCCTCTGAGCGAATACAATGAGTCCAATATAAAGTCAATTCTTGTTGAAGACAGCAGTCACGATCATTATCAATTTCGTACTTTTGATGATGAGAGTCGTGTTATTATTGAGTATGATGGCTTGGGATACGCAACCAACTACTCTTATGACAACAATGGCAATTTGGTTCATACCCGTCAATATGAGCATGCTGTTTCAATAGAAAAGTTGAAGCAAGGTAATGGTTCTTTACCCACTGGGAGTCCTCAACGTGATCAGTATTTTGTTTACGATGGTTTAAATCAACAGCGTTTTAAATTTGATAACAATGGCTATATTACGGAGTCACGGTATGACGTCAGCGGACAATTAACAAGCTGTACCAAGTATGCAGAACGAATTTGGTTAAAGTCTGATACAGAGTACACCACCGACAACATACAAAAACAGATAAAAAAAAGTGGCGAACTTGATCAAACAATCCGTTACGCTTATGACCAAGCGGGTCGTTCAATTATGGAAGTCAGTGCCCAAGGCACGATTAAATCATATTTATATGATGGCCTTGGCAATGTAACTGCCACTACTTTATATGCAGCGAAAGCCCAAGGTGCAACTACCACAAGCCTTGATAACCTACAGTTGTTACAAAGTGCCAATGACCGAACCAACCACTTTGTTTATGACGCAGCAGGGCGTGAACGCTACCGTATCAGTAATGAGGGACGGGTTGTTGAGCGCGGCTATGACAGTGTAGGCAATGTCATCAATGAACGCACACATGCCCAACGCCTTAACCTCAACGAGTACAGTGAAGAAGGCATTAAAAAAGCCTTTAATACCAACGATGTCTCTTCCAGGCAAATCAAATATGCATACGACTCTGCTGGCAGGCTGACGGCACAAGCTGATGCTACAGGTGCAACAACTCAATATACCTATGACGCACAGGGCAATGTCTTAACTAAAACTGCAGCAAATCAAGCCACTTGGACTTGCCTTTACAATGAAACTAATCAATTAATTGAAACCATTGCGCCCAGTACCTCAATTACTAGCGCCTATGGCAAGGAGCAGCGCTGCGTGGTAACACGGGTCAGCTATGACAGTTTTGGCAATACGATAAGCCTTGTTCGTGATGCAGATGGTCTAAAACAAACCCTGTTTTATGAATATGACAACAACAACCACAAGATCAAAACCATTTATCCCGATGTTAGAATCAATAAGTCCAGTACCAGTGCCTCAAACCAACGGCATGAATTAATTCAAAATTTGGACGAGCAAATAAAATACAATGCGTATGGCGAAGTGGTAGCAACCAGTGACAGGGCGGGCAATTGGAAACATTTTGCCTACGTTAGAGGCTTATTAATTTACAGTATGGACAGTCACGGTGGTTTAACCCATTATACCTACGATGCCTTCGGTCAGGTTATCAATAAAACCGCATATGCCACTGCAATTTATTTAGACCAAGACAGCGATTTTAGCGCAGCTACTATAGCGGCTGCACATCAAATAAGCACTAATGACAGAAATGAATATTACGTCTATGACTCGGACCATAGGCTCATTGAAGTCACTCGTGATCCAATATTTCAATACAATGCCAAAACCGGTCTCTATGATTTTAAGCTGAAGCCAACAACAAAAACAGCCTACAATGCTTTTGGTGAAGTGTCGCAGATTGCCGTAAAAATAAATGAAACCGAGTGGGCCGTGACGCAGAACTATTATGATGCAGATGGCCATAAAACAGCGGTAATCAATGCAGCCGGTTATTTGACGGCCTTTAATTACAATGTCTTTGGTGAAGTAGAGGCCATGACCGAATTTGCTGATATGGCAGGCAATTGGGACCAAGAGCACTACCAAATGCCTCCAACAAGCTCTAAAGACCGCACTGTGACTTTTACTTACGATGCACGGGGGCAGGTGGCCAGTAAAACCCTCAAGCAAGTCAGTTACCAGCGTTTAAAAGGCAGTGCTTATGAAACCACAGTTGCTGATCTGACAACGCGTTATGAATATGACGCGCAAGGCAACAATACCGTGATAACAGATGCTAAGGGTGCAACTTCTTATTGTTATTACGATGAACAAGGCCTGCTGATTGCTAAAATAGCACCAAAAACCCAAGACGGCCGCTCTGCAACCACCTACTCTTATGATGCGCTGGGTGCGCTGATTGAAACAAGACGCTGGGCAAGAGGGGCGGCTGAAGCAGATGCCGAACATTTTCTTTTGCACGAAGCATCAAGTCAAGACATAGTGACCCATCAGGAATACGACGCTCAAGGCCAGCTCACAGCGGATACCGATGGTTTGAAGCATCGAGTTAATTACAGTTATGACGCCAATGGCAACCTTGCGCGCAGCTGGACCGAGCTAAAACAGGTCGACAACAGCAGCCTTATTCAGGACAAGTATTATACCTACGACAGTGAAAACCACCTGCTGCAAACAGCCACGTTTAAAAATCAAGGCGGTATTAAAACTGATGAGGCACGATACAATGTTTTTGGTGAGTTGGTTGCAAAAGGTGTGGATGGTGCTTACAACATTCACGTGGATTATGACAAGTTAGGACGGGTGTGGCGATCCAACACTCAAGGATATTACCAAATTTATGTCTATGATTTAATGGATAATGTCACTCAAATCGTTACCTCTACCAATATTTCTGAAGGAAGATATGGTGGGGCAGGGAAGGATCTGTCAAGTCGTTATTATGACGAGGTATTTTTCTTTGACAGCTATGCGTCGCGTTATGAGTTACAAAGACAAAACAACACCTACGATGCATTGGGCCATTTAATAGGTCAAACCAAGGAAATAACAGTCAATGTAAATGAAGATCATGGCGGTGCTAAATTAGAATATACCACTCAAACGCAATCAGTTGACCGATGGGGCAATCTGCTGAGTTTTACCAATGCAAGAGGCTTTAAAACCAACTACGAATACAATGCCTTCAATCAGGTAATCAAACAAGAGTTGCCCGAAGTACAAGCAGTCGACGCACAAGGAATAGGGCATAACATTAAACCAGTTAACCTCTATGCCTATGATGCCTTAGGACAAGTAATAGCCATGATAGATGCCAATGGCCATACAGTAAGCAAAGATTATGATGCCTTAGGACGGGTGACACAAGAAACAGATGCAAAAGGCTACACCCGCAGCAAGCACTATAATTTGCTGGATCAATTAAACAGTGCGACTAATGAAGTAGGGGGTGTCACCAGCTACACCTATGATCAAGCAAACCGCTTAATTGCTGTCAAAACACCAAAAACATTACAGCAATATGAATACGATGCAGAAGGTCAATTAATCAAACAAAAAAATGGCGCGCAAGAAGAAACTGACTTTTGGTATGACAGCCAAGGAAATCAAGTAAAACGGCGCGACGCGCACGGACGCGATACCTACTATCAATTTGACGACGCGGGTCATAAAACCAAAGAAACCGATGCCACAGGCCGCAGTCAAACCTGGACCTATGCTGATGACGGACGCTTGCAACAACATACTGATTTGGGAGGACACAGCAGCAACTATCAATACAATACCAATGGCTTACTGCTACAAGAAAGTGCTTCGACAGGAAAACTGATGAAATACAGATACACTGGTGATGGCGAGTTGAGCTCGTTTTCAGATGAGACAATTGGTGAAGTAGTGCTATATGAATACGATGTTGAAGGCCACGTAACCAGTAAAAAAAGTGGTCGATCCGGCACGGAACATGACGACGGATGGGTTACAGAAACCGATAGTTATCAATATGATGCTTTAGGTCGACTGACTCAAGTGCGACGTAGAAGTACTGAAAATGCAGACCCACGCGATCATGCCCTATTGTCTATAGATTATGACTATGATGCGGTAGGCAACATCCGCCACACCCACGTCAGTGCAAATTACATCGGTTACACCCCAGTAACCAGCGATGACTATTACAAGTATGATGACAATGATCGGATGACGGTCAACAAAGGATTATTGGTCAACGGACAAATCACCATCAACGCAACTCAAGGCAGTAGCTTATCTTATGATGCAGCAGGCAACATCAAAGATGCAGTTAAATACGAGAACGGCTACGCCCAAAATTATCAATACCAATACAACCAAGACAATCAGTTGGAGCTTATTCAAAAAAACAACAAATCCATACAGGCAAAAGCCTATGATGCTGCCGGGCGGGTCATAGCGGAGCATTTATTTGATGAGCGAGGTGCTGTGTCACAAAAAAACACCACCATCTACGACAAAGGATTGTTGGTTGCACAAAGCACTAAAAACAAATTGGACACCGAACTGTCTAAAACCAACTACCTCTACGATGAAGCCGGCAACATGACTGATTTGACACAACGCGTCAACAGACAAGGCAACTCTATGGGCTATGATTTAAGACATCATTACAGCTACGCCCTGTGGGAGGGTTACCAACAAAACACCGATGATGCCAGCCTAACCTACGATCGCCAAAAAACAACCTACGGCAAAAGCACCCGCTCATACGATATAAATGGTCAGTTACAAGATGCAGTAGACAGCGAAACAGACAGCAGTGGCAAATCAAATACCATTCATTACATAAACAGCGGCATTGATGGTCTGAGAACAAGAAAAGACAGCGAAGGAAAAACCAGCTATCTAACCGTTGCCGGAAAAACCATAGGCGATCTGCGTTTAGAGACCAAAACCAGCACACAAAAACTCAACGTCTACGGCGGCTTCACACCCTCAGGCAGCCAACAAAAAGCCGGAGCCAACCACCGAGGCAGCGAACAGACCACACAAACAACCAGTAATTTCTTAGAAAGGGCAGCAGGAGACAAAGCCGACGGCACACTACCAGAAGCAACCCAAGACAATTTAGGCGCCTACACCCTACAAGCAGGCGACAGCTTAGAAAGTATAGCCCTACAAATCTACGGCGACAGCAGTCTATGGTACGTCATAGCCGACGCCAACGGCATCAGCGACAAAAACGCCCAAGCCAGCAACGGCGGCCCACTGCACATAGGCCAACGCCTCAACATACCCGCAGTAGCCACAGGCCAACACCACACCAACCGCACCCACAAAGTCATGAACGCAAACGACATGACAGGCAACACCAGCGCCACCCTAAAACCCCTACCAGCACCGCCACCACCAAGACCCAAAAAACACAACCAACTGTTTGCAAAAATAGTAGTAGCAGTCATAGCAGCAGTAGCCACCGTACTAACAGCAGGAGTGCTAGGAGCCCTAGCCGGAGCAACCAGCGGTTTATTCGCAACAGGCCTAGGCGTTATAGCCGGCACAAGCTCCGCCATAACCTCCGTCTCAGGCGTCCTGGCCACCAGCTTCACCGCCGGCTTCATCGGCAACCTGGCCGGCCAAAACGTAGCCAAAGCCCTAGGCATACAAGAAGGAATCGACCTAAAAAGCGCCCTAATCACAGGCCTAGCCACAGCAGCAACAGCCGGCCTATCCAAAGGCCTAAGCGGCAACACCACCTATGCAAAATGGATGGGATCAATAAAAGAAAGCGCCATCAACAACAGCTTCAACATCAACAGCGCCGCAGAAATGATGGAACAGAACGCGGCGAGTCAAGGCCTAAACGTCACCTTAAGAAAACACCAGCATTTTGATTGGACTGACTTAGGTGTCTCTGGAATCACTGGGGGTGTTCTTGGTGGCACCTTTGGTAAAAAACTCGATGCAACACTTAAAAGCATTGACCACAAGACGGGCATTTTGCGTTCAGAGCTTCAAGCCTTAGTTGGTGCCGGTGCTCAATTAGCGACCACAGGAGTGCATTTTAATGCGGCTCAGGTGCTTGGTGATAATCTTGGTAGTTCTTTGGGTAGTGCAATAGTCAGCAATGCTTCTAAAACGCCATTGGAAGCAATTGCTGACTTGTATTTAGACGAAGCAGAAAAAGATGAAATGACAACGCAACTTTCCGACAGTATTTATTTGACCAGGAAATTAAACAGCTCATCTGAAAGTTATCTTAATGAATACAGAACGGTGCCTGATTCAGAAAACCCAGCCCCTATCAAGGTCCCTGATGTTTTATTAAAACAAACCATTGAACACAAGGACTTGCAGAATACAACAGACCTGCCGTTAGTTGTCGCAATTACAGATGAAGAGTTTTTGGATAAAAATTCACTGAGCCAGAAGCAAATTCGACATCTTATTAATGAGCAAAATCCAGTATTAATTAATAAGTATAAAGCGGACGAGCTTATTTACCAGGCTGCACAAAAATATGATATTAACCCCAAGGCACTGTTAGCGACATTACAGCAGGAGCAAGGATGGGCGCGTAATGGTAGATATGACAAAGCCATGGGTATTGGTACCGAGGGTCAACCCTTGTCATTAAAATTCGCTGTTTCTGTAGATAAAGCTGCAGAAACCTACCGAAGACGGTATAATGATGGGCTAAAAAATCTGCAGATGAAAAAGCCTGAAGCACTGAAATTAAATAATAATCTATTTAATTATGTGCCACAAACAGCAGGAGAATATTCAAAACTTAAATACACTCCGTGGACGTATTATAGTAAAGGAGAAAGTCGTCCATACGATCAATGGGTTACCTACTTTAGGAGTTTTAAATGAAAAAAGAAGTACTAAAAAAGCTGGTGTTTCTTGTATTGCTCATTAGTATTGGCAGTGTAAAGGCAAGCAGCGATGAAGCAACTGCTGTAGAAATAATCTTAAGTAATTCCTCAAAACCAGTTATTTACAATTTTATTGACCCCGGGGATTCAGTAGAAACTGTAAGCAATAAAGATAAAATAATTTTTTATAGTGCCGTTATAAATATTCTTAATCCAACAAAGAAAAAATACGATGTGGAACTTATTTGTGTTGACTCCAAAAATCACATGATTTTTAAGGGGGAGAAAAAACGCTCTCTTCTTAGACTAGAGGATCATATGGGGAACGATATTATTAAACGTATAATCCAATTGCTTGAGTTTGATCCCAAACCCGGAGCCATGGTAGAGGGTCAACTGGCTCCATTAGAGAATAATAGGGATTATTTTATTAA
>JBIODT010000018.1:0-20897 GCA_044445305.1 Legionellales bacterium
CTCTATTAGTTCATTGCGTTTTTTAGTTTTGTGCTGACTTATGGGTAACGATATGGATGCAGCGCAGCGTAATCAAGGTGTTAACCATTTATTGACTTAAATAAATTGTTCTTGATTTAACTTTGACGTATAATGGCAAAATTTAACCAAAAGTCAACCTCATTTAAGGATCTCTCAACATGGCTATGAAAACCATTCAGAAGGGTGCTGCGGATTTTAGTTTTATTCTTGGTACCGGTTTAATGTATGCTGGTGCTGGCGCACTGTTTATTATGGCAGTTGTAGGTACGCTCGCTGTTGATCTCGTGTTACTGTCTTATGCAGCAAAACAGCATAATGCTTTTCTAACCGGTTTTTTGTGGGGCTCGTTATTTTGTAGACCTAATTCTACTCTTGATCCAACGACGCTTTTTATTGCGTCCCCTATTATGACTGGTATTGCCATTGCTTTAGCATTTGGTCTCGGTGTCCCTGGTGTTGGTATTGCGTTGATTGCTGGTTGGGCTGTAGCCGCGACATTATTTGGAGCTGGTTACCTGCTACGAGGACTTGCTGACGTTATCAAGCCTGACGCTATCGAACCTGACAGCAGTGAGCGTTGCGGGCTGGGATGTTTTGCTTAGGACTGCGTTCGAAGTCCAATAAGAATGATTTTTGACAAAGTCTGACTCTTGAGCTTAATATGTCTTTTCAAGGACATACTTCAGGATTACTAATTGACGGTTGGCCCACAGTTCAATAGCAAAGCTCAGGAACGGTATAAAATGCGTAAGTTGTTGCTTATTGGACTGATGGTTTTATTTGTAGCCGCCTGTCATAAAGAGGATAAATCCTTTAGTGGGTATCTTGATACCGAGCTTGTCTACTTGTCTGCGGACTTTGGTGGGCGGCTGGTTGATTTGTCAGTACAAAAAGGACAATTGGTCAAAAACAAGCAATTTTTGTTCAAGCTTGAACAAACCAACGAGCTTTATAATTTTGAAATCAGTCAGTTAAACACCAAAGACTTGTTGACTCAACGTGAACAAATTTCAATTCAACTCAAGTACAATGACATCAATTACCGCCGTATCCAAGCAATGCGCAAACAAAATGCGGCGAGTCAAAATGATCTTGAAGCCGCTCAAAGAGATGTCAACGTTTCAAAACAACAACTGGCTGCTATGGATGTTAAAATTCACAGCAGCCAAATTGATACGGCGGATAAGAAATGGCAGGTAACACGTAAGGAAAATGTTGCGTCTGAAAAAGGAATTGTATTCGATACCTATTATACAAAAGGCGAGTTTGTCCAAGCCGGTTACCCCATTATCTCATTGATTACAAAAAACAATATTAAAGCCATATTTTTTGTTCCAGAGGAAAAACTGGGTCAATTGACTCTCAATGCACCAGTTAATATCAAGACCGATGAGAATGCTCATTTTGCTAAGGGGCATATTTTCTATATTTCCAACATTGCTGAGTATACCCCGCCTATTTTATATTCTCGTGAGGAACGCCAAGGATTGGTGTTTCGTGTCGAAGCAAAAATTGATTTGCCCGACTTGGAAAAAATACATCTGGGTCAACCTGTGACCTTGGACTTGTCCTGATGAGCGATTTTGCTATCGATGTTAAGGGACTTACAAAAAAATTTGATGCCAAAACAGTGGTTGATCACATCTCCTTAAAAGTAGAGAAAGGATCTATTTTTGGCTTTCTGGGATCAAATGGCAGTGGAAAAACCACTACCATTCGCATGCTCTGTGGTCTTTTAACACCAACAGATGGGGAAGGATGCTGTCTGGGTTATAACATCAGAACCCAAAGTGATGACATTAAAAAACTGATAGGTTACATGCCGCAAAAGTTCAGTTTTTATGTGGGATTAACTGTTTATGAAAACCTTCGTTTCGCCGCAGACATTTTTCAAGTCAAAAATTCAGCACAGACAATAGAAGACATGATTAAAGATCATGGTCTTGAACACTACAGAACCACTCAGGCGGGGAATTTATCAGGAGGTTGGAAGCAACGTTTGGCCTTGGCGTGCAGCTTATTGCACAAGCCTCAATTGTTATTTTTGGATGAACCAACTGCAGGCGTTGATCCCAAAGCACGTAAAGAATTTTGGGATTATTTACATAAAATTTCAGTACGTGATGGCACTACCATTCTGGTGACCACGCATTATATGGATGAAGCTGAAAAGTGCACCGATCTTGCTTATATTAATTTGGGCAAACTGTTGTACATAGGCAAGACAAAAGATTTAATTCCTCAATCGCAAATTCAAACCTTGGTCTTAGAAAGCGACAGAAAAGAGCAAAACCCATTAATTGAAAAAATAACAGGCTCTTATCCAGAACTAATGGCTTCTATAGTGAATAATGATTTGCGCATTTCATCAAGAAACCATCAAGCGCTGGACAAGCTGATTCAAGAAAACAGCCATTTATCCTTTAAAGCGGTTTATCCTTCATTTGAAGAAGTATTTATTGGATTAATGCAATGACTTATAATTATCTAAAGCTGCGGGGAATGTCTATAACACGCCTGACTGGGTTAATCCGCAAAGAATTTATTCTCATCACTCGCGATCCTGGCACCATTGCTTTGTTAGTCATCATTCCTATTATGTTGCTGACACTCTTTGGATTTGCTATTAAGTTTGATCCCAAACACCTGCCAACGGCCATCATTAGCTATGACAATTCGCCATTAACCAGAAATTATGTCAGCGCATTGGAAGCATCAGGTTATTTTAAAATTGTTAATGAATCTGCTAGTGAACATAAAAAAAATCAAGATCTGGCCAATGGGAACATCAGCTTTGCTTTTACCATACCCCCTGATTTTACCCGTAAATACATTAGAAATGAGAACCCGCAGCTGTTGGTGGAAATTGATGGTTCAGATCCCGGCTCTAGTGCCAGTGCTCTTGGTAATGCACTGCCCATATTGAATCAGGCTCTGGATGCTTTTAACAAACAAGGTTTAGGCACCCCAGCACCAACCGATTCACAAAGAAAGGTCAATCTTATTACTCACAGGCTTTACAATGAATCGAATACCAGCTCTTATAATGTAGTTCCAGGATTAATGGGCATCATGCTGACTTTAACCATGGTCATGCTGACTTCAACGGCCATCACGTCAGAAAAAGAAGCCGGTACTATGGAGCTGCTGTTGAGCAGCCCATTAAAACCCATAGAGATTATCCTGGGCAAAGTAATACCGTATATCCTTTTAGGCTATCTGCAACTAACCAGTATTTTAATTTTTGCCAAATTACTGATTAATATTCCGACCGAAGGAAACTTATTACTCCTTTACTTGGCCGCAGCCCCCTTTATTATAGCCAATTTAATGGTAGGCATGATTTTTTCGACTCTAGCCCAAACGCCTATGCAAGCCATGCAATTGAGTATCTTTTTCCAGCTGCCATCCATGTTTTTGTCGGGTTATATTTTTTCTTTTTATGGCATGCCCATTTGGGCACAAAAATTAGGTTATTGCTTACCCATGACCTACTTTGTCCGCATCACGCGGGGGATTTTACTTAAAGGCAACACCATCAGCCAAATGATTCCTAATATTGTACCTATTATGTTGATTGCCTTTATTTTGGTTCTTTTGACTGGGAAAATATTTAAAACAAAACTGGACTAAATTTAGTGATATCAATATGAAACCAGATTCAATTTTTTCGAATTCCCTGAGCTCTCAACGAGGCCTGCGAGCACTTGTGCGAAAAATGCTCTTGCTGCCCTTATTCGCCATGTCGCTTGGGAGTTGTTATAAAATCACTGGCATTCATGATGCAAAAAAAATTGATTACCCAAGCGCTACACGTAGCGGGGTTAAATACATTCCGAGCAAAACCGATTTAAGCAAAAGCGCTTGGTGGAAAAAACTAAAAGATCCACAGCTGAATCAGCTCATCTCTCAAGCCTTGTTGCGTAATAACAACATCAAAAGCTCGAACGCAACCATTTTGCAAGCGCAAGCCCAGCTGAAAGCAGCGCAATATGCCTGGATCCCAACCCTTGATGCCACCGCCAATGGTTTTACCGGTGAAGGCTGGAATTCGCAGCTTACTTCAAAGCAACCGCAGATTAATAATTCGTTCCTTGCCAACCAATCCCCGACGCGGTTTAGAGGCTATGTTGCAGGCTTTGTGCCGGCGTATACGGTTAACATTATGAATAATATTAGTAATGTTAAAGCCGCCAAAGCTTCTTTAGCCATGCAACAAGCACAAGCACAAGCGACCCAATTAGGCATTATTAGCCAAATGAGTGGTGCTTATTTTATGCTCTTAAGTCAGCGGGAACAATTGGCACTAGAGAAGGCTCTTAGCCGAGATTTAAGGAAATTACGTCAACTTGAGTGCGTTCGCAATCAAAAAGGCGCCAGTGATCTTGAAGCAGTCATGAGTATTGAACAGCAGTTGGCGCAAGAAGAAGCAAAGATCCCGCAAATTGAAAGTATCGTTGCACAAAGTGAAAATACCATTCAACTCTTATTGAATCGTAATCCTGGTCCTATGAAGACGCATCGCACTTTGCTTTCTCTTAACTTGAAGCAGGCTGTTCCCCAAAATTTGCCCTCATCACTTTTAAAAAATCGTCCAGACATCATGATGGCCTCAAATAATGTAAAAATGGCTTATGCCCAACTTGGGATGGCTTATTCTGCGTTTTTCCCGAGCATTTCATTAACCGGTTTTGCTGGCGATGTCTCGGTGGATTTAATCAATCTTTTGAAATTAAGCCCCAGTATCTGGGTAGCCCAAGCCCTTGCTTCGAGCAAAATTTTGAACGCCAGTGCCTACCAAAATATCAAAGCGGCCCAGGCTTCTTGCTACGCAACTTATTATGATTATTTGCAAACCCTCCGATCGGCATTCGCCGATGTGGACAACAACCTGACCCATGGACAAAAAAACCGAGGCTCTTATGCGCAAACTCAAAAGGGATATGCGGCAGCAAAAAGAGCGTATGTGATCGCCCTCAGTCAATATAAGGCAGGTGCAACCGATTATCGCAACGCAGTCAATGCAAAAATAAATCTTGATAGAAGCCGCTTGACTTTAATACAGGCAAAAGCACAACTGCTTGACAGCCTTGTGCAAATTTACAATGCTGTTGCTGGTGGTTCTGATGTTGCTTAAATTGTAAACAACATAAATGCGACTGTTCTCCAATTAAATAATGTGCAATGATAAAAATAGATCCATCAAACATCAGGCGTTATAATATGGACATGACTAGAGCAGAGTTGTTAGAGGTATTTAAAGAAATAGTTTGTGAAACCGCAGCCAAAGCCCATCCGGGTCAAGCCGAAGAGCTGGAAAAACTACGCGTCCACCTTGAAACAGGTCTAAGCCCAGACTCACCACTGAGCTCACTAGGCTGGGACTCCATGCAGATGACTTGGCTGTTGGTGCGTCTGGAAGAGCGCTTTGATATTGATACCTCCTCTTTATCCATGTTCGATCTTTTTACGGTAGGTGATCTTCTGGATGAGTTACAAAAACTAATAACTGCACGCGAGTAATAATGACATGGTCGATTTTACTCTTACTGCGGCTCAGCGTGCCTGGCGCAATAAAGCCCACCAATTCGCCATAGAACACATTATCCCTCGTTCTGATTTGGATACCCACGGATGTTTCCCCTGGGAAGTCTATCAGCAGGCTTTTGATCAAGGCTTTATGACTTCCATGTTGCCACAACGTCTTGGTGGTGGCGGTTATAGCGCTTTCGAACTCCTATTGGCCGCAGAAGAATTTGGCTACGGCGATCTTGGTGTTGCTACTTCGGCTTTGTTATTCAAATTGTCTACAGCTTCAATACTGCAGTTTGGTACACCCGAGCAGCAAGAACGCTGGATTCGACCACTTACTCAAGAATTACGTTTTGCGGCACACGCTTATACTGAGCCTGAGGGCAGCTCGAATTTGTTTGGGCTGCCAGCCACAACCACAGCAACCCCAGTTGATGGTGGTTATTTGTTGCGTGGTATCAAATCCACCATTTCTAATGCGGGTGTTGCCTCTGTGTTGACTGTTTTTGCTCGCATTGACCCTGGTCCTGGTGGCTTGAGTTGTTTGGTCGTGCCTCGCAGTGCTCCTGGTGTTGTGGTGTCAAACCCTTATAAAAAAATGGGACAAAGGGCTGCAGATACGGGGGAGATTCAATTTAATGATGTTTTTGTGCCGGCTGAGGATTTAATTGGTCAGCCAGAGCAAGGCAATCAGATTGCCATGCGTGCGATTAGAAGCAGTAGGGTCGGTGTGGCGGCTATGGCTGTAGGGGTTGCCCGACGGGCACAAGAATTGATCAGGCAACATGGTCACGCAAGACGGGTGAGTAATGGCAGTAAATTGATCGAGCAACAAGATTACCGCTTTCGCTTGGCTGAAATTGAGGCTGACATTGAGATGGTTAGAGCCTTGTGTTGGCGCGCATGTTGGGAAGTGGAACAGGGCAATCAGGCAACTAAATTTTCAAGCTGTGCTAAGTTAGCTGGGGCAAATATGGCCGTACGTGTGACCAATCTTGGCGTAGAAATGCTGGGTGCTCAGGGCTATCTTGAATCAGGTCATATGGAAAAATTATTACGAGATGCAAAAGTATTGCAAATCTATGAGGGGCCAGCGCCGGTTCAAAAAATGCTTATAGCAGACGTTTGTACTCGAATTGGTCGAAAGGGAGGAACATCCTAATGCGCTTTTCTTTATTTTATGAGATGCAAATTTCCAATCCAACGCCAACAACAGAACAACAACTGTTTCATGATTGCGTTGAACAGGTGACGCTTGCTGATGAGGTTGGATTTGATGGCATTTGGGCGGTGGAGCACCATGGGTTGCGCGAGTATGCTCATAGTTCTGCCCCAGAGATTTTTTTAGCCTTTGTTGCAGCCCGGACTAAAAGAATTAAAATTGGACATGGAGTTACCTTATTACCAGGACGATACAACCATCCAATCCGCATTGCCGAACGAATTGCCACACTGGACATTCTTAGCGAAGGGCGAGTGCAATGGGGGACGGGTAAATCAGGAACCCGAGTTGAGCAAGGTGCCTTTGAAATCGATCCAGAGGATCTGGATGGTCAGTGGCTAGAGGCTTTGACCATGATTCCAAAAATGTGGCGTGATGAAGTATTTTCTTGGCAAGGCAAGCACTACAATATTCCACCAACTCAAATTGTTCCCAAACCGTTCCAGACCCCGCATCCGCCAGTGTTTGCGGCTTCTAGTCGCCCAGAATTGTCAGTGGCTATTGGTGAGCTTGGGCTTGGCGCACTTAACCTGGCTATTTATCACGATGAAGATCTTGCAAAAGGCGTGCAAAAGTACCGTGAGGCAATCAGTCGCGCCAAACCCATTACCGGGGTAATTACCAACCGCTTTTGCTGTAATCCCGCCTCTTTAGTACTGAAAGATGATAAAAAAGCGTCTCGTTATGGTTTGGGCGGTGCGCAATTTTTTTTACGGGCCATGATGAATTATTACCGTACTGACAACCGCCCTATTGGCCCCCTTCATGCACCAAGGAACTTGCCCTCTGATAAACATGTAGAAGCATTTATGGCCAATCGCAATACTTCAGGCTCCCAGTTGTCATCCGTTATTGGTGATCCCGTCAGCGCTCGCGAGAGTGTACAGCGCTTTGTTGATGCGGGAGTAGATGAGCTCATTCTGGTGATGCAAACAGGCATTCAGCCTCACGAGCTTATTATGGAATCAATTCGGACTATGGCTGAAGAAGTAATTCCCTATTTTAAATAAGGATCTGAAATGACGCAGATGGGAAGTCAAGAACCTGGCACACCACAGTCTTATAGGCTCCAAAAGCCTGCTGTCGCCGCAATAAAGCCCTCTGTCGCCGCGCAAAAACGCTTGCAATGCCTGGTAACCTTAGGGGCTTGGTTGGGGCGCTTGTTCCTGAAACTTTATGTGCAACAAGTGATTGTTGTCGGAAAAGAACATTTACAACAAGGTCCTGCTGTGGTGATGATGAATCACAGCAACGTTCTTGATCCCTTAATCTTGGCCTTTCACTTAGAGCGACCTATTCATTTTATGGTCACTGAGCCCTTTATGGCAGACCGATTCACAGCGCGGGTATTTGCTTGGTTAGGTCAGATCCCAAAGCGCAAACTCGATTTTGATACCCGCTCTATTCGCACGATGAAGCAATGGTGTCAGCTGGGTGGCATAGTCGGTGTCTTTCCTGAGGGGCATTTTTCTTGGGACGGTTACCCTTTGCCTTTGCAGCCAGGACTGGAGCAACTCGTGTCTTATCTGGATGTCCCTGTAGTCACAGTACGCCTTATCAATGGCGACCGTTTTTGGCCGCCATGGGCTAAAAACCGACGAAAAACCACTTTGCGTTTGGAGATTGATCCGCCTAAATATTTTAAGCCTGGAGAGCATGTTGAGGATTATGTTAGCAGTCATATCGCGGTCAATCCTGAAACTTGTCCGCGTTGGCCTGCCTTTGGAAAAAATCTTACGGCAGGTTTGAGTCGGTTGTTACGTTTTTGCCCCGCCTGTGGGGCCGACCAGGTGTTGATTGAAAGTGGTGATGCCTTGCTGTGTAAGCACCCCTCTTGTTTAAGTCATTGGAATTTAACTTCTGACAATCAGTTGCATGAGCAAAAACAAGGAACCTCACTAAGCACAGCTCAGGCTCTGGCTGCAGTTTACAGCCATGTGAAACAACAATGGCTGGGTTTGGAACCTTATTTTTACAGTCTTGGCACAGTTGATGTGTTGGATTGTACTCATGCACAATGGACCCAACTCGATTGTGGTTTTCTTGAATTGCAACAAGGCTTTTTAAGAGTAGGGAAATGGCATTTGCCGGTGCATGAGGTGCTGGCACAAACACTGGATTGGGGTGAACTCATTGTTTTGCGTACGCGCCGTCAGCGCATTGCGCTTCGAATGCCAGTGGACAGCCGTGCACTTTGGACTTTTGTGATTAATGAGGCAAATAATGCTTCAAATGGATGAGAGGATATTATGAGTACGTCACTGAACCTTCAATTTCGACGCTTGCATTCTGCTGAGGCGCTGCTCTATTTTGCACTTAAGTTTCAGGAGTGTAAACAAGCACGACGCTCTGAGGCGGTACAAAAGCAAGAGCCGCCGATACCCCTGGAATATTTGCATAATTCTCAAGTTTTTGGTGTTTTTGACTCAAACAACCGTATGTTGGCCGGATACGTCATAGGCACTATGCAGCCTTTTCGTTTATTAGACTTTGTGCCCCCTGAATCACGCGCTACAGTCATCGCGCAGCACCAAGTCCTTTTAGATCATTGCTGCGAGGCGACTTGTGCGTGGCGGTTGCCAGAAATAAACTCGGTATTCATGTCCGCTCGTTTTTGGCCTCATGCCCATTTTCAAGCACTCAAGACGGGGAAACGGTTTTTTTTAGGTCATAATTCACATCCTAAGCTTGATAAACTCTATACTCAAGCGGGGCCCCGTACACTTTATACTGGCCCATCAACCTATGGCTTGCCTTCACGGGTTTTTGTCTACAACCGACTTGGTTTGCTGTGGTATACCTTCTGTATTTTGGTCCTAGAAACACCCAAACGGCTTTGGAAGCAGTGGCGTAAACCAACTAAAAAATGAAGGTTGCATTATGGATACCCACTCTTCTTATCAATCGCTGCTTGCTTTACTAGACTCCTTGGCTGAAAAGACGCCTGAACGTGATATGTACACTTTTATTGGTGATGATGGACAGGTTGTTGCAACCTTAAATTGTCACGAGATCTGGCTTCGGGCACAGCAAATTGCCCATGGTCTGTTGGTCAGACACCATCTGTCGCCCGGTGATTGTGTGTTACTCGTCTATCCACCTGGATTGGCGTTTGTTGAGGCGCTTTTGGGCTGCTTGTATGCGGGTATCATCCCTGTACCTGTGCCACCACCCATGCCTGTTAATCCAGAGGCGGGACTTTCTGGTTACACTGCAAGGGCTATCGATTGCAAGGCTGTCGCGCAACTTACCAATGAACCATACAGCACATCCAGAACCTTTGGACGAATACGCCAAGCCTTAACCTTTGGTACAAAATGGCCTAAATTACCCTGGATAGTAACGGACCGATTGCATGGTGATGCTTCTGTACCTCCTCTTGTGGCTAAAGAAAACGACATCGCCTTTTTGCAATACACCTCGGGCTCTACGCGTGCACCTAGAGGGGTGTGCATCACTTATGGCAATATTTGGGATCAAATAGTATTGAACCGGGTTGAATTAGACATGAGTGCTGAGGCTAGAAGTCTTATCTGGATGCCTCACTACCATGATTTTACTTTGATAAGTGGCATCCTGAATGCGGCAGCGGGTAACAACCAACTGATAATGTTTTCCCCTATGGGCTTTTTGCGTCGCCCAGCACTTTGGGGTGAGCTGCTGCATCGTTTTCAGGCAACTCATACTGCGGCACCTGATTTTGGTTACAAACTTTTTACGCAACGCACAACAGCAGAGGAACGGGCTGCTTGGGATTTATCCTCTTTACGTGTGGTCATGAGTGCGGCTGAACCCATTCATGCCCATACGGTTGATGCCTTTTTAAATTCATTTGCATCTTCAGGCTTAAATCCAGCAGCCTTTTGTCCCGCCTATGGACTGGCTGAACACACGGTAACTGTATCTGTTTGGGGGCGGCAACGTTTCCAAGTTGACAGAGACGCATTGGAACAGCAGCTCCTGCTAAAACCGGCAGGCAAGCATGTGCCTTCCATAGAGTTGTTTGGATGTGGCGCACCAAGCCGTGGTGTAGATCTACAAATTGTAGATCCCATACACCTGACGCCCCTACCTTGCGATCAAATTGGTGAAATCTGGGTGAATTCTCCCAGTAAAGCGCAGGGTTATTTTAGTCACCCAGATGAAACTGCGTTTAAATTTGCAGCCAGGTTGACTCAAGAGTTAACTGAAAATACTACAACAGCTCCAAGTTGGTTACGTACTGGTGATTTAGGGGCACTTTATCACGGTGAAATCGTTGTTGTTGGTCGGCTCGATGACATGATAGTTCTAGGTGGTCGGAATGTTTTCCCCCAAGATATTGAATACATCATTGGCTCATGTGATCCACGAATTAAGCCAGGCCGGGTCATTGCTTTTGGTACCCAGTCCTTAGCCGAGCAGGAAAGTGAATTGGTTGCTGTGTTCGAATTAAGAGCCCAAAGCCCCAACAGCAGTGAATTGTCTGCTGTTGGCCAAATAATACGTGTGTCCTTGCAGCAAGAGCTCGGACTTACGAAAATCACCCTGGTTTTTGCACAACAAGGCAGTGTGCCTAAAACAACAAGTGGCAAGTTGCAACGAAAAAAATGTTGCGCTGATTGGATGTCAGGCATCATTCCTTGCCTCAAGGTTGATCGCGGTGTGTTTGGCTCGCTCTAGTGGTGACATCTCATCGTGCATCGTTGCCTTGAACAATGCTCGAATCAGGGGAGGCGGGAAGATTGGTAAATAGACGATCTCATGATTCGAGCAATATCCCTAACGAAGTCCCTTCTCCCGCTGGCGGGTGAAGGGACTCCGTTAGGGATAATGCTAGAGTCATTAGACTGACATTTTCCAACCTTTTCACCCCGTGCTGGTACAGACCAGTTGCTTCATAAATATGCATGTTACCGATTTCTGGCTTCAATCGCTTAAAAACAGTCTATAATATATCAAAATACTGACACTATTTAGACGAGGCTGCATGCGTCTTTTGGCATGCCGTCTCGTCCAAACCCCAATAAGGTGTGGCCATCATGATTCCAGCAAAAGCAGCAGGCGATTCAAAAAAAATGCCTATAGGTGAATTAAAGACGTTATTTAAAAAAGAACAAGATCTGGTTCGGCAGACAGGGCTTTTACATTCTGAATTAACGTTTGAACAAGCAATTAGTTTGGCAAAGCGTAAAAATGGCATTGTGTTAAGAGAATTATCAGGTCAACCTGGGCTATTAGGGGTCCATACTGCAAAAGGGCATGATTTTTTAACCAATGTCATTAGACAAAATACCAGTGAGTTCACGAGCAAAGAAAAGGCTATTGCAACAATACAGAAGTATTATGAAGCCACGATAGTAGCACCAGCAGCATCTCACAGAGTGCCTTTAACTAAAGCTGCCATGGTGGAATTACGCACTAGTGCTGATTTAAAATCAAAGACTGTGCAAGAGCCAGAGCAGGAACATTTGCATGGCGCTGGTGTCAGTCCGAAGTAATTGCCTACGCTCATCTTGCATTCATCGCTCAACGATGGATGCAAGATAAGCGTCATCAGATGTACTACCCTTCGTCCTTCTCTGAGTAGCCACAGCCCTCGTGAGGACAAAGTATTTGGCGGCCAAATTTTTTGCTTTCTTTAACGGTCAAAATCGGCCAGGCACATTGCGGGCAGGCCTTATCAATAGGCTCGTTCCATAGGGCATAATCACATTTAGGATAGTCACCGCAGGAATAGAAAATTTTTCCCTTTCTGGATTTTCGTTGTAGTATTTTGGCCTGATTGCACTTTGGACAAGTCACGCCAGTATCCGCAGGTTTTTCTAAAGGTTCCATGTGTTTGCAATTAGGATAATTGCTGCAACCTATGAAACGCCCATAACGTCCGGTTTTTACATGCAAGGGATGGTCACAAGAAGGGCACATTCTGCCTTCAATGACTTCAGGCTCGGAGCGTACACCGTCTGGTCCACCCATATCGAGCGTGTAATCACATTCAGGATAACCGGTGCATCCTATAAATCGACCCCGTTTTCCAAGTCTTATTGACAAGGGTTTTTGGCATTTGGGGCAGAGTTCATCTAATTGCTCGGTGGTGACGTCTTTACGCTGTACCTGTTCATCAATGTCATGAATTTGTTGAACAAACGGTTGCCAAAATTCTTCTAAAACAGGGATCCACTCTTTTTCTCCGCGGGCAACAGCATCCAGGGTGTCTTCAAGTTGGGCGGTGAATTTATAATCTACATAGCGGTTAAAATAACTGGTTAAAAATCGATTGACTATGCGCCCTACATCAGTGGGAAAAAACCGCTTCTTATCGACTATAACGTATTCACGTTGTTGTAGGGTGTGAATGATAGATGCATAGGTAGATGGTCGTCCTATATCATATTCTTCTAAGGCCTTAACCAGCGTTGCTTCAGAATATCTTGGTGGTGGCTCAGTAAAATGCTGGTTGGCAAGCAGCTCTAGTAATTGTACTTTATCGCCCATTGAAAATGCAGGCAATAAACTGCCTTCATTCTCTTCATCTTTAGAATCATCGCGGCCTTCTTCGTAGACAGCCAAGAAGCCTGGAAAGGTTATGGTTGAACCATTAGCACGAAATAAAGCACCTTCACCACAACTCAGATCTACAGCAACTGTATCCATTATGGCATCAGCCATTTGGCAGGCTAAGGTTCGTTTCCAAATCAGACTATAGAGCTTGTTTTGATCACTAGTCAGTGCTTGTTGTACCATGTCTGGCGTGCGTTTGATAGACGTGGTTCTAATTGCTTCATGTGCCTCTTGGGCATTTTTAGATTTGGTTTTGTATTCTCTAGGACTTTTTGGGCAGTTGTCTGCGCCATAACGTTGGGTGATGTACTCACGTATTTCTTCTACGGCTTCTGCGGCTAAATGTACAGAGTCGGTACGCATGTAACTGATAAGACCTACAGTCCCTGTGCCTATATCGATACCTTCATAGAGTTGTTGTGCCACCATCATGGTTTTACGGGCAGTAAAACCCAGTTTTCTTGCAGCCTCTTGTTGCAGTGAGGAGGTAATAAACGGGGGATATGGTTTGCGTTTACGTTGTTTTTTCTCAATTTGGGTTACTGTTAAGAGGCCTTGAGCTTGCTTTATGAGCTGCTCTCTTATTTGGTGGGCTTGTTCGCTGTTATTGACAGTAAATTGCTGTAATTTTTCATTTTGATAGTGTGTTAACCGAGCATCAAAAGGGCTGTTGGCATGTTGGCATTGAGCCAGTATTTTCCAGTACTCTTGTGATACAAAGCGCTCAATTTCTTCTTCTCTTTCAGCGATTAGTCTCAGTGCGGGGCTTTGGACTCGCCCAGCAGACAGTCCGCGTCTGATTTTTTTCCACAACAAAGGTGACAGGTTAAAGCCTACCAAATAGTCCAGTGCGCGCCGTGCTTGTTGCGCATTGACCAAATCCATGGCTATAGTTCGTGGATTATTAATGGCTTCCTGAATGGCCGACTTGGTAATTTCATTGAAAAAAATTCGGTGCACTTCCTTGTTTTTAAGCAAGTTTTTTTCTTTCATCAGCTCAGAAATATGCCATGAAATGGCTTCACCCTCTCTGTCGGGGTCAGTTGCCAGCAGCAGTGCATCTGATTTTTTTAATGCTTTGGCAATGGTTTCAATATGGCGTGCGTTCTTTTCTAGCGGCGCGTAAGTCATAAAGAAATTATTATCGGGATTAACCGAGCCTTTACGCGGAGGTAGATCCCGGACATGGCCGTAGGAGGCTAATACTTCGTAATCGTTGCCCAGATATTTTTGAATGGTTTTAGCTTTAGCGGGTGACTCTACGATCACCAAATATTTGCTCATATTTCGGTCACTATCCTTTAGTGTGCTGTTAATTCATCTTCTGAGTGATAGAGAATGAGATCAAGAAAAGCCAACTGTTTTACATCTAAATTGGCTATTAAAATATTTCTTATGGTCCATTTTGTTTCTTGCAAAGTGACAATACGCGACTCCGAGAATTGTAACTGATGCAGAATTAATTCAAGGAGATCGGCGTCAATCATATTCCATAATTGCATGCGCATCAGGAATTGATAACTGGTTTTAGTCAGTTTCATTTGTTCTTCATAAGTAAAAACACGTATTGACTTATGTTGAGGCGATCGAACGTATAAGGTTTGCTCATCAGTGTCACCGACTTCTTCGGTATTGAGAGCGTCCATTGGATCTGTTGCAACGGATTTATGGTTTTTATTAAGTTGACTAAGACTTGTTTCAAATAAATTCAATAGTACTTCAAGTAAATTGTCTTTCATATTAGCACCTTATATAACCACCAGGGACTGATAATACATCCCCATGTAATTCTAATACAGCAAGTTCGCTGGTGACTTGCTCCACAGCGCAGCCGCTGCGCGTTATGATTTGATCAATGCTTGTCATTTCAAAGCCAATGAACTTTACTAGGTTTTTATTCCCGCTGGCAAGGGGAATAACCTGTTTGTCAGTTACAGTGAGATGATGCTCTATTCTTAATTCATCAAGAACCTCACTAACAGAGGTAACTAATTTAGCGCCCTGTTGTACTAAGTAATGACAGCCACGGGCTAAGGGGTTATGAATTGAGCCTGGAATAGCCAATACATCTCGATTTTGTTCCATTGCCATGCGTGCCGTAATTAATGAGCCACTTTTAATTGCCGCCTCTACAACCAGAGTGCATAATGATAATCCACTTATTATACGATTTCTGCGTGGGAAATGTCCAGCTATTGGTGGACTATTTAATGGAAACTCACTTATTAGCAAGCCATTTTGGGTCACGAGCTGTGCAAGTTTCGTGTGTCGACGTGGATAAATACAATCAATTCCAGTTCCTAAAACAGCTATAGTCTGACCACCGGCTTCTAAGCAACCAATATGAGCTTGTGCATCAATACCAAGAGCCAAGCCACTGACAATGGTGATGCCTTGTGCTGCAAGTTCTTTGGCAAACTGTTTTGCATTCTCACTTCCGGTAACTGAGGGATTGCGAGACCCGACTACCGCCAGGTTAGGCTGTTTTAACGTGGCCAAGTTCCCCTGAGCATACAGGACTACAGGAGGGTCGGAAATTTCTTTAAGCAGGGAGGGGTAGTCTTGACTGTCCCAGCTTATGAGATGGTGATCATCCGCAGCTTTTAACCAGTTTAAATCGGCATCAACCCCCTTGAAGTCAAAGCTTGTGATCGTTTGCGCCAGTATTTGAGGTAGGCCTGATTGCTCCAGTTCGGTCGCAGACAGTTGGAACAGGTCGTGTAAATTGGGCCAGCGTTTTTGCAATTTAGCAACAGTCCGAGGACCAACCCGGTCCATTCTATTTAATGCCAGTAGGTAAGGTAAGTTATTCATGGGTTGGTAACTGTATCTAGTCGGTAAATGGCACCCGTGGCGCGGACAATTAAAGCAAAACTGGTTTTAGTAAAGGTTTTAAAAATCATGGCTTCACCCAGGCGCTCAGGTGGTAATTTAATGGGGGTAAACGAATTCATAGGATCTGGAACTACCCGTAATTTCCCATACAAACCCAGTACATTACCCACCTTGAGACCGTCTTGAGCACCAAGATTAATGACAACGATGCCACCAACAGCTTCCTGGCTATTGCCATCGGGCATGCTGCCCGGCATCTCGATAATATAGCCATTGACTTTAACCACCGGTGCCGTGGGTTCGTAGTATAGGTCAAATTCGGGGCTGTTGTTAATTAAGACGCGATCCGTTTTTTTTATGCCTTGAATGACGCCGGTTAATAGTACAGTAGCTGGCTCACCACCTGCTACTAATTCACCATAACCAACCAATGCCGCTTTATAGCCTAAGATTTTTTGGGTTAGGGGATCGGTATAATTTTTTCCTTGCCTGAATATGGAGTAGGTAATGGTGCCCCCTATTGGCAGTACGGTCGAAGTATGCAAGCCTTTAACATACACCGTATTGCCTGCGCTACCCAGCATGTGCTCACCCATATAGGCCACTACATAGGGCGCTCGCAATAAGACATCTTCATCTAATATCAATGACTCACTTAAGAATGGTTTTATCACATCTAAGGGAATGGTGGGAATTGCATTGTCAATTGGCATCATCCGGGTTTTAGGGGAGAGCTTTACCGTGCCATTAGCTAAGACTTTCAGGTAGGGTGTTTTTTGATAAGAATCTAAGACAATAACATCCCCTGCATAAAGCCGATTGGGGTTTTGTATCTTGGGATTTGCATGCCAAAGTGTTTTCCACTCCCAAGGATGTTCCAGGTATTGATTGGCAATAGTCCATAAACTGTCCCCGTTTTTTACCACATAACGTGAGGGCGCGTGTGTTTTTAAGGAAAGGGCTTGGCTTGTTGTGGTTAACAAGAAGCAGAATAAGAGAAGAAGGTGTCGCATGTAGCAGTCCTTTGCATCTTGCAGCATTACTGTATATAAGGGATAATATCATGATTTTTACTTAGGGAACTAGATAGATAATGACGATTCATAAGATTCTTTATTTACCCGATGAGCGCTTGAGAATGATTGCAAAGCCAGTTGAGAATTTTGATGACAACTTGCAGGTTTTGATTGATGACATGTTTGATACCATGTACCACGCACGCGGCGTTGGACTGGCCGCGCCACAGATTGGCGTGAGCTTGCGTTTGTCGGTCATCGATGTCAGCAACGACAAGAGCCAGCAATTGGTACTTATTAACCCTGAGTTGTCCTCTTTTCAAGGTGAAAAGGAATTTGATGAAGGTTGTCTGTCCGTTCCTGGCGCTTACGATACGGTTGTTCGGGCTGAAAAAGTAACGGTGAAAGCCTTGGATAGATTGGGGCAGCCCATAGAAATTACCGCCGATGGTTTGCTTGCCGAATGCTTGCAACATGAAGTCGATCATTTAAATGGTAAATTATTTGTCGACTTATTGTCACCACTAAAAAGGGCCATGGCCCGCAGAAAATTAGATAAGTTTAAACGCCAGCAAGCCCGTAAATCATGAATGGTCTCAACCTTGTTTTTGCAGGAACTCCAGAATTCGGTCTCCCTTGTCTTGATGCTTTAGCCCAATCCAAGCACCACATCCACGCCATCTACACCCAACCGGACCGACCTGCTGGTCGTGGTCGTAAAATGCAGGCCTCAGCCGTTAAAGAATGGGCTTTGCGCCATCAAATCGCTGTTCACCAACCAATGAATTTTAAAGAGCCACAGGCAGTTGATGCGCTTGCTGCATTAAAACCCGATGTGCTGATAGTCATTGCCTATGGATTAATTTTGCCAAAGGCGGTTCTGGACATTCCGCGTTTGGGTTGTATTAATGTGCATGCGTCCTTACTGCCACGCTGGCGAGGGGCCTCACCCATTCAACATGCGCTGCTGTATGGTGATGATAAGTCTGGCGTGACCCTGATGCAAATGGACGTGGGCATGGATACAGGCGCTATGTTGTGTCATGTGACTTGCCCTATCACAGCAGCAGACACTGCCGGCAGTTTGCATGATAAACTGGCACAAATTTCAGCCCAACCTTTATTGGCAACTTTAGATGCTTTGGCCAATGCCAGCATCCGTCCTGAAGCGCAAAATAATGAATTAGCAACGTATGCCGGTAAAATCAATAAGGACGATGCACGCATCAACTGGCAGCAGCCTGCGGTTGTAGTTGATAGACAAATTCGTGCTTTTAACCCTTGGCCTATTGCTTATACCGCCTTAGGCGAAACGCTGCTGCGCATTCACCAAGCACAAACAACGGAACTTGATTGCTCACAAACGCCAGGTACGATTTTGCGTCTTGATAAGCAAGGCATGTTGGTGGCAACAGGCAATAAAAGCCTTCTGGTAGAAAAAATACAGTTCCCTGGAGCCAAAGCAATTTTTGTTGCAGACTGGTTAAATGCGGGCAAAAATCAATTACAAGTGGGTTCGGTTTTATTATGAAAAATAATGAAAATAACCCTATAGAGTGCTGAATGCCTAGACTACAAGCCTTAAAAATTTTGACCGCACTGGTGCGCGATAAGTCGTCCTTATCACAGCTGATGTCTGATTCAACTGAAATCTCGCCTATGACTAAAGAGCTGTGTTTTGGCGTTTGTCGTCATTATTTTCGTTTACAAGCGATGGCCGATTGCTTGGTCACTAAAAGGCCTAAAGAGCTTGAAATATGGCTGGCGCTGTTAATGGGGCTTTATCAGTTACATTATATGCACCAACCTGATTATGCTGTAGTAAAAGAAACGGTCGCTTTGCTGGAAAAGATAAAAAAGACTTGGGCTAAAGGCCTGGTTAATGCTGTTCTAAGAAATTTTTGTCGTCAAAAAGATGAGATTTTGGTCCGCTTGGCCCAGGAGCCGGCGTTTCTTTATGGTCAGCCACAGTGGTTGCTACAACGTTTAAAGGCAGATTGGCCTGATGCATGGGAAGCTGTGGCTGCGGCCAATGATGAACACCCGCCTATGACGTTAAGAGTGAATCGTAACAAAAGCGCCGCAGCTGATTATTTAAAACTCTTAAATGAAGCTGGCATTGAGGCCTTCGCACATCCCGTAGCGGCAGAAGGCCTGACTTTAGTGACGCCTTGTGACGTTCGCAGTCTGCCTGGTTTTGCTGAGGGTCATGTATCCGTACAAGATGGCGCAGCCCAACTTGCGGTTTCATTATTGTCTTTAAAACCTGGACAAAGACTGCTGGATGCTTGTTGTGCTCCTGGCGGTAAAACCTGCCATATATTAGAGTCAGAGCCTAACTTGGCAGCTTGCATCGCTTTAGATGTTGACGCCAGGAGGCTCAAAAAGGTAAGGGAAAATTTAGGCCGGTTACATTTAGAAGCAACCTTGTTACAAGGTGATGCCTTATCACCGGAGTCTTGGTGGGATGGTTGTTTGTTTGACCGTATTTTATTGGATGCGCCTTGTTCAGCGACCGGTGTCATCCGCCGTCATTCTGATATAAAGTTGTTACGCACTGAAGAAGAAATTTTTGCGGTCACGCAGGTTCAGCGCAACATGCTGCGTTCTTTATGGCCGTTACTACAACCGGGTGGTTTGATGGTCTATGCCACTTGTTCTGTTGTACCGGATGAAAACGAAAAACAAATTGCAGCCTTTGTTGCGGCCCACGCCGATTGCACCATAGTGCCAGGAAATTGGCTCTGGGGGCGGGCAACAGGCCATGGCCAGCAGATTTTACCAGGTGAACACGGGATGGATGGGTTTTTTTATTCTGTTTTGCAAAAGGCTTTGAAAACATAAGGGATGAACAATGATAATAAACTGGTCTTTGATGGGCGTGTTGTTTTGTGTGTCAGTTCCTGGTGTTTGTATTGCGATGCCGCGCCTTATTGGTTTTTTGTTGGCAAGCAGTACCAATGAAGTACAAAAGCGATTGAGTCGTTTGGTCGTGGTACATACGTTGTTTATGGTGTTAGTGCTGAGTGTTGCCGGAGATGTTTTATCCCTGCGTACAGGCTTGCATGCCCCCTTGTTGGACTCTTTTTTACAAGGTACAGTCGATTTTGATTCTTTTTTATTGCTATTGTGGCCTGTTTTCATCTGTGCCCTTACTGGCTTGTTGGTTTTTTTAGCGCTTTATTATGGTGTGGTCAGTAGGATTTTAGACAAGCACAGCTTACAGGTGATGACGGAGTTACGTCATGCGCTAGGCCTTGGTGGCTGTGTTTTGTATGGTGGCATTGTTGAGGAGATCCTTGCTCGATGGGGGTTAATGAATTTGTCAGGCTTCTTTCTGATGGCATTCATCAAGCAAAACAACCTCTATGTTGTTTCTACCTCAATACTTTTGAGTGGTCTCATTTTTGCTGTAGGACAAGTGCCTGCATACCTTGCGGCTGGATGTGTAGCAAGTCGGCGTTTTATTTATTCTATAGTATTGCTGAGCCTTTGGCAGTCCTTCGTCTTTGGATTTGTATTTTGGCAATATGGACTTGTTGCCGCTATGTTAGCACATGTGTTATTTCATGTTGGTTGGTCAATTTATGAGTCATTATTTAGGGCGGTGTAACATTTTGTCCGTAATTTAAAAATGACTTAGGTATGCTGTGTGCGGTCACAATCTGCGGTTGTCGCATTGTAGGTTGGGCCTTGGCCCAACATGGTGGGAATAGAACAGTCAAGTC
>JBIODT010000019.1:0-20858 GCA_044445305.1 Legionellales bacterium
ATGTACAAATCCAAATAATTTAGGTGTGAACGTGATTTTTCCTCGATTAGCCGCTGATATCTTACAGCGCTCAGCTGAACAATACCCTGTTGTGACGTTAGTGGGTCCTAGGCAAGCAGGGAAGACCACGCTCACTCGAAGCGTTTTTCCCAATATGCCCTATGTTAATTTAGAAGATCCTGATGTCCTCGCGTATGCGACCTATGATCCGCGCGGTTTTCTTTCTCAATTCCCACAAGGGGGCATTATTGATGAAATCCAAAATGCGCCAAAACTATTGTCTTTTATTCAAGTTATTGTGGATGAAAAAAAGAAAAATGGGTTATTTATCCTAACAGGCAGTCAGCAATTAGAGCTGGGAGAGGCAGTCAGTCAATCGCTTGCAGGAAGAACAGCGCTCATTACTTTATTATCGCTCTCTATTTCAGAGCTTGCTGCTGAAAAAATAAATTTAGATCTTGATGATTATTTATTACGAGGATTCTTACCCCGTGTTTATGCGCAAAATCTTGAGCCTCGTGCTGCCTATCGCAATTATGTAAAAACTTATTTAGAGCGGGATGTTAGAAAACTTACCAAGGTTCATGATTTATTGTTATTCCAAAAATTTCTTCGTCTGTGTGCTGCCCGTGTGGGCTCTGTATTTAATCAAGAAAATTTAGGTAATGAGGTAGGCGTTTCCGCGACGACTATTAATCATTGGCTTGCGATATTAGAAGCATCGTATCTTATTTTTCGGATTCAACCCTATTTTGAAAATTTTGGAAAGCGTGTTATTAAATCACCCAAAATATATTTTTTTGATGTTGGACTGGTTAGCTATCTTTTAGATATAGAGACAAAAACACAAATGTCTCGTGATCCACTGCGCGGTAATTTAGTGGAGAATCTGATTGTACTGGAGCTTATAAAGGCACGATTAAACCGTGGCTTGGAACCAAATCTGTACTTTTTCAGAGACAATCACGGCAATGAAATTGATTTGATTTATAAAAAAGCCCATGAATTAATTCCTATTGAAATCAAATCAGCACAAAGTTTTGATCGTAGTTTTATAAAAAAATTAATTTATTTTCGTGAACTGGCTGGGGAGCGCGTTCCAACAGGGTACTTAGTTTACTCAGGAGATTTAAGTTATCAGGTGGATGGTTTTCAACTAATGAATTATAGAAATGTGAGCAGTATTATTGGGGGCGATGAATAAGGACATTGGATCGTCTCTTCAACAACGCCGTTCGCGCTCGTCTCTTGCCGGGCGATTCATTAAGTTTTGTACCGCTTGTTGTGCGCTAACAGTACCATTTAAAAGTGCGTTGACTTGTTCGCAGATGGGCATTTCTATCTGTTTGTTTTTAGCAATGGCGCATATTTGCGCTGCATTATGCTTGCCTTCGACCACTTGCCCAATTTGCAGTTCAGCCTTGTCAATACTGGCTCCTTGACCTAGCAGTAAACCAAAACGGCGGTTGCGAGATTGGTTGTCAGTGCAAGTTAGTACCAGATCGCCAACACCTGCTAAGCCAATGAAAGTGTCTTGTTTGGCACCTAGACTTAAGCCTAAACGGCTCATTTCAGCCAACCCACGGGTTATTAATGCTGCTTTCGCATTGGCACCGTAGCCCAAGCCATCGCTAATGCCACAGGCTATGGCTAAAATATTTTTAACAGCACCACAAAGCTCAACACCTATCAGATCGTCGCTTAAATACACACGTATATTATGGTGATGAAACAAATGATGGATTTTTTTTTGATAGTCTAGATTGTTGCCGGCTAAAGTCAGTGCTGTGGGTAGGAAGCGTGCTACCTCACCTGCAAAGGATGGGCCTGAAACAAGTGCTTGAGGGAAGGTAGCACCGAAACGTTGAGCAACTAATTCATGCAGTAATTGGTGGCTTTGGGGATCAACCCCTTTGGTCAGCCATGTTAAACCATGTGCTGGTTTGTCCATTTTCGCAAGCACATCTGCAAATGCATGTGAGGGCACAGCAACAACAACATACTCGGCATTTTTAATGCAGTGGTTTAAATCTGCTGAAGGAATTATATGGTCTGGGAAAACGACATCGGGCAGAAAACGCTGATTTGAGCGGCTACTACTCATATCGGCAACATGCTGTGGGTTATGACCCCACAGCAAAACACGATGCCCAATCTTGGCCAGATGAATTGCAACAGCCGTGCCCCATGAGCCGGCACCTAATAGGGCAATCGTATTTTTAGCCATTTATTTGGAACTTCCTCAATGGGCAACTACATCATCTTTAATGGTCTTTTGTTGCGCCTCAAGTTGTTGCATGTACAACGCATCAAAGTTAATCGGTGCCAGGACGAGTTGTGGGAAGCTGCCACCTATAGCTTGTGAAGTAATTGCTTCACGGGCATAGGGGAATAAAATACTTGGGCAAAAACTGCCGAGTAAGTGTCCCAGCTGCTCTGTTGCTGCACCTTGAATGGTGAAAATGCCTGCTTGTTTTACTTCAACTAAGAATGCAGTTGTTTTTTGGTTCGCGACCGTTGCAGTAACGGTCAAGACCACTTCAAAAACACCTTCTTCTAATTGCGTGCTGTTGGTATTGAGATCTAAGGTGAGCTCAGGTTCCCATTGTTGTTGAAATACAGCCGGTGTATTCGGTGTTTCATAAGATAAGTCTTTCACATAAATTCGTTGGATCATGAATTGTGCTTCATCATTGGTTGCTGGTACTTTGCTTGTATCGGTCATGATAGTCCTATTCACTTAAAAGTTGGTCTAATTTACCCTCATTGTCTAGGGCACGTAAATCATCGCAGCCACCTATAGCTTGGCCATTAATGAATATTTGGGGTACTGTGCGCCTGCCGCTTTTTGCGATCATTTCTTCGCGTAATTCAGGCTGCAAATCTACTCGAATTTCTGTAAACGCTACATTTTTTTTGTTTAATAGCCCTTTAGCAAACGTACAATAAGAGCAATGATTAGCAGTGTAAATAATAATTTCAGCCATGGCCTTTTTCCTTGAGAAACGCGTTTATTTTTTAACTAAAGGAAGATCTGAACCTTGCCATGCAGTAATGCCACCACCCAAAATGGAAGGTTGGTAACCTTGGGTACGTAATTTTGCTGCCGTAGTTTTTGATTGTAAGCCACGCGCGCAGACTAAAATAATAATTTTGTCTTTATATTTATTCATTTTGGGTAATGCAAAATCGTCTGCACTGGCATTTATAGAATCAATAATATGGCCTTTTTTAAAGGACTCGCTGTCGCGCAAGTCAATCACAATGGCATTTTCATTATTGATTTTATCAATCGCAGCCTGCGGTGATAATTCGGTAGCTTGTTTTTTTTGTGTCAGGAGCTCGTTAATAACTACTAATAATAAAACCACAAAGAAGGCAAGGCATAATGTCCAGTGGTGTGTAATAAATGGTCTTAATTGATCCATGATTGTTCTCTAGCTGCTTCAGTTATTTAGGAATTATCCTTAGAATAGAGGTCTAACGCAAGTGATATGAGGATCAATTGGCATGTTGTCTTAGGTTTTTTTTAATAAAACATAGACAGCGCCATTGCCACCGTCTTTTGCCAGTGCGCTGTGGTATGCCAGTACCTCCTCAAATTGAGGCAGCCAGCGATTAACCTGATTTTTTATTATGGGTGGTGCACCTTGCTGGCCGCCTTTGCCATGGATAATAAGTACGCAACGTAGGTGATGATGCCTTTGCAGTTGAATAAAGCGACATAAGGCTTGACGTGCCTCATCAATGTTGAAGCCATGCAAGTCAAGCCTTGCCTCCCAAGGTATCTGCCCATTTTTTAATGAACGAAATCTTTTGCTGGGTAAGCTTGGACAAGAATAGGATAAAACTGACTGTGAAAGGACTGTATCATTGATATAATCGGATAAGTAAAAGTCATTTTTAATCGCTACATCAGCGGGCTTTCTTTTGGGGCGCTGGACAGGCAGCACTACAGCGGGGCTATTAACCCGTTTTGTTTGTTTGTGTAAGGGTGTTACGGAGCGCATGTGCTCACGAAACAGTGCTTTGTCCTCATCGGACATGGAGTCATCAGACATTATTTATACGAAGTCACTTAACTATGAACCAAGTATAGCCAAGATACTTGGAAATGACATGTTTTAATTGAACGCTTCATTTGCCAGAGTGGCTTTCGTGCCGTATCATCATTTGCGTGTATTTTCATTATTTTTATATCGCATTGAACTTTATTCTGGAGTCGGTACATTACGTTCCGAAGCATAAAAAAAGATTTATTGATAAGGATCGTGTCCGAAATAACAACCAGGAAAAGTATTGTGCGCTTAACAAAAGAAGAAAAAGAACAAATCAATACCCAAGTCAAACAAATTTTTGGTGAATCAAGCAGAACCTATTTATTTGGTAGTCGTGTTTCTGATGAAAAAAAAGGTGGTGATATTGATTTGTTTATCGAGCCACAGAATATACATAATGAATTCGAACAAAAAATAATTTTGCTCACCAGACTACAGCTTGTTTTAGGGGATCAAAAAATTGATATTGTTTTATCTGTTAATCCGAATCGTCTGATCGAACAAGAAGCAAGAAAAAATGGTGAACTTTTATGAATGATTCTCTTGCAGTAACCAAAGTAAAAAAAGCACTTTATGAATGTGAATTGCATCAAAAACGAATCAAATACGCATTAAACAAACTTAAAAAGTTTATGCCACTAACGGTACAGCATTATAAAAATCTTAAAGAAGATCAAATTGAAACTTTAGATCAATTTTTGTATCGCTTTTCCAAATTACAAGATGTAATTGGTCAACGCTTATTTTCTGGCATATTAGAGCTATTAGAAGAGCCATTTAAAGAGATGTCTTTTTTAGATAGATTAAATCGTTTAGAACAGTTGCATCTTATTGAAAGTAAAGAGCAATGGTTGATGTTAAGAAATCTACGCAACTCACTGGCTCATGAGTACGAGGATGATCCACAAGGAATGTGCCAAGCTATAAATCACATTTATAATTCATATCCTCTCTTGACGGGTTTTTTTGTAAAAATTCAAGATTTTTTTAGCCCTATTGGCTAAGGTTATAGGTCATAAAACATATTGTTGAAGGTAGTATCTTTATGGCAGCACGAGTAAAATCTGCTACATTCACAACTAAAGAGAACTGAAAACCCGCCTCCTGCATTTTCATCCAAAATTCAAATCACTATGATTTGCTTGTAGGTTGTGTTTTTGTTAAAAGCATACAATAAATTGGAGTTTAAATGAGCAGTTACATTGGTAAAGAAACAGAAGAATTGCGTACCATTTTAGATTTTTTACGATTTAGTTTGTCTTGCGCGGCTGACGCGCATTTGTATTATGGTCATGGTACAGATAATGCCTGGGATGACATGCGTTCGTTAATTTTACGCAGTTTGTCTTTACCTTATGATCTTGATCCCCTATTGCTAAATGCATGCTTAACCACGCGTGAGAAAAAACATCTGTGTCAGCAGTTGGACAAACGCATTAATCATCGGGTTCCTGTACCCTATTTAATTAAAGAGGCCTATTTTTATGATTTGCCTTTTTATGTCGATGAAAGGGTGCTTATTCCACGCTCGCCCATTGCTGAACTCATAGGTGCGCAGTTCTCGCCATGGATAGACGCAGATAAGGTGACACGTATCCTGGATTTATGTACCGGCAGTGGCTGTATTGCCATAGCCTGTTGTTATGCCTTTCCTGATGCTCAGGTGGATGCGGTTGACATTTCTAATGAGGCGCTTGCAGTTGCTGCTATTAACTGTAAACAGTTAGAAGTCAGCGAGCAATTGACTTTAATTGAGTCTGATTGTTTTTCCATGATCCCTAAAGTAACTTATGATATCATTGTCAGCAATCCGCCATACATCGGTAAGGTGGAAATGCAAACCTTACCTGATGAATACAGGCATGAGCCAGTATTGGCTTTAGAGACCGGCAATAATGGCTTGGCAATTGTTGAAAAAATTCTTCAAAATGCCCATGATTATTTAAGTGAAGAAGGAATATTAGTAGTCGAGGTCGGAAACAGTGAAGAGGCTTTGTGTCAAGCCTATCCCTTGGTTCCTTTTACCTGGCTGGAAATGACGCAAGGTGGCGAGGGTGTGTTTTTATTAACAAAACAGCAGTTAAAAGAATATTTTAATTAGGGTAGGGTGCTGAATGTCAGGAAATACTTTTGGAACCTTATTTGCAGTAACAACCTTTGGTGAAAGCCATGGCCCAGCAATTGGTTGTATTGTTGACGGTTGTCCATCGGGTATGCTGTTACAAGAAGAGGACATCCAGCCCTATTTGGACAAGCGCAAACCAGGCCAATCTAAATATACCACGCAAAGAAGAGAGGACGATAAGGTACAAATTCTTTCTGGTGTTTTTGACGGAAAAACTACTGGCGCACCCATTGCTTTGCTGATTCAAAATACCGATCAGCGTTCAAGTGATTATGAAGCTATAAAAAATTTATTTCGTCCCGGACACGCAGATTTTACTTACCACCATAAATATGGTCATAGGGATTATCGCGGGGGTGGGCGCTCTTCTGCCCGTGAGACGGCAGCGCGTGTTGCCGCGGGTGCTATTGCCCGACTGTATTTACAACGCCATTTAAATGTGGAAATAGTTGGTTATTTGCAACAAATGGGTGATTTGATATTAGCGGTTGAAGATGTAGCAGAAATTAATAATAATGCTTTTTTTTGCCCTAATAAGAGTCAGATTCAAGAGCTTGCTGATTATATAGAGCGTTTGCGACGCCAGGGTGATTCGGTAGGTGCCCGAGTGAAGGTGGTGGCTAAAGGCGTGCCTGTTGGTTTGGGCGACCCAGTTTTTGATAAATTAGATGCGATGTTGGCTTTTGCGATGATGTCCATCAATGCCGTCAAAGGGGTGGAAATTGGCGCCGGTTTTGCTGCAGTAACCCAATTAGGCAGCGTGCATAGAGATCAAATGTCTCAACAGGGCTTTTTAAGTAATCATGCCGGTGGCATCTTGGGTGGCATCTCTACGGGCCAGGACATTGAAGTCAGCGTGGCATTAAAACCCACATCAAGTATTACCACACCTGGAAGGACAATCAACACCTTAGGTGAAGAAGTAACCGTGGTCACGAAAGGACGACATGATCCTTGTGTAGGAATTAGGGCAGTGCCCATAGTTGAGGCGATGATGGCCTTGGTATTAATGGATCATTATTTAAGGCATAAAGGTTAGGATATAAATAACACAGCAAACCCCTATACAAAAAATAGCCCCAGTATTTTTTGTATAGGGGTCCATATAATGGTTACGGAGTATTCATGAGTAGGCAATTAAATATAGCAATAGTTGGCGCCACAGGTGCTGTTGGTGAGGCTTTTATTACCGTGCTACAAGAACGCAAATTTCCAGTAAAGACGCTTTACCCCTTAGCCAGTGCGCGTTCTGTTGGCAAGACCATTGCCTTTAACAACAAACAATTAGAGATTTTAGATTTGGCTGAATTTGATTTCAGTCAGGCAGATATTGCGCTTTTTTCTGCTGGTGGTTCCATATCTGAAGAATACGCTCCTAAAGCAGTTGCTGCCGGTTGTGTTGTCATTGATAACTCGTCCTTTTTTCGTTATGACAAGGACATTCCTTTGGTCGTGCCTGAAGTCAATGCCCATTGCATTGCTGAGTATAAGAACAGAGGCATTATTGCTAATCCTAATTGTTCTACCATTCAGATGGTTGTTGCTTTAAAGCCCTTGCATGATGTGGCTGGTATTACACGTATCAATGTGGCAACGTACCAGTCCGTTTCAGGCACGGGCAAGGAAGCCATCAGTGAATTAATTGCGCAAATGGCTGATTTGTTAAATGGCAGACCGGCTAAAGTTGCTGTCTATCCACAACAAATTGCGTTTAATGCCATTCCGCACATTGATCAATTTGAAGAGAATGGTTACACCCGCGAAGAAATGAAAATGGTTTGGGAAACACGTAAGATTTTTGAGGATGACAGCATTTTGGTCAACCCTACCGCAGTGAGAGTTCCGGTGATTTATGGTCATTCTGAAGCCATTCATGTTGAGTTTAAACAGCCGATAACTGCAGAACAAGCGCGCAGCTTGCTTTCAAAGGCACCAGGCGTTAAGGTGGTTGATAATAGAGCAAAATCAAGCTACCCCACGGTATTGAAAAATGCAGTAGGCCAGGATGAAGTCTTTGTTGGGCGCATAAGGCAAGATATTTCTCATCCTTGCGGCTTGGATTTATGGGTGGTCGCTGATAACATTCGCAAAGGTGCTGCTACCAATGCAGTACAAATTGCAGAAATCTTACAAAGAGAGTTTTTGGTTTAATTCGGACAAGATTGTATTGGTTGTTTTTATGCAGTTCTGTCCATGGGGTCTATACTTACCATTATGAGCACAAAAAATAGAGTACCTAACACTGACTTACCGACGCGCTTGCCTTCTGGCCGGCGTGGTGGTTCTTTATTGATCGCAGAAACCAAGTCCATGGATCGCAAACGGCGTTTGGCTGAGCAAGAAGGCCATAGGCAATTAGGCTGCTCAGTAAAAGCCCGTGAGCACTCTGAGACGGAATCACAAAATAATGGTCCTGAAGGTGAATTGCAAAATGATATTTTGCAACATCCCGATTTGGACAGTCAGCGTTTCGATGGTATTGATCCCAGCTTAAATCCGCTGCCACCTTTAAATACTGCGGCGGACGAAGCATACAAACAAGAGAAACAGAAACAGCAAGAAGAGTTGCAATTGCGTTTGGGTAATATGCCGAAATTCAGCACGGCACCTAGACCTGGAGGGCCTACATGACCATAGCCAACGACATCATCAGTCACCGCATGCCTGATTTTGCAGGCTATGTTCGTGCAGGGGAGTCTCTAGATGATATTGACGAGTATGGTTTTACGCCTCTGATTGAGTGTGCTATTACCCGTCAAATTAAAATTGCAGAACAATTAATTACCCATAAAGTCGATGTGAATAAACCGGATGTTACTGGGCGCACCCCCCTGCATTGGGCGGTGGACAACAATGATTTAGAACTGGCGCGGTTGTTATTAACTTACGGGGCTAATGCGAATGCGTATACACGTAATGGTCTTCCCGTGCTGGTATATCCGGTGTTGCGCGGGCAAGATGCACTGAAACACTTATTGTATCATCATGGTGCTAAACTTGATTTTGCCCTTGATTTCATTAACGGCAAACTTTTGGGTCACCGGTTTGAGTTACAAGGTGATGTGGATATAGTGACCGCTGAGGGTGGCTTTATAGAGTTGGATTATGAAGGGTTTATTTTAGAGTTCACCATTGCGGTGGTGAGAGACTCCTTGCGTCGTTTTATAAGCAGTTACTCCACACGTCATTTAAGAGATCATTTTCAGTGCATTCATACCATTATGGATGCTTTTACTGCTGCTGAGGAGTTGTTGCAGTTGCAACATCAACCGAAACTTTCTGAACAAAATAAAGCGCGTTTGTCCACCTTATTAAAAGCACCACTGTTAATTCTTCCTGCGGCCAGTCGTGGTCACGCCATGTGCTTTGTGCGTTTTCATCAGTGGTGGGCAAAAATTGACAGAGGTGAGAACAGCTTAAACGAAGGCAGTGTTAATATTTATAAAATAACCAGACCTGAAGTGCTGGATGTGTCTTTTCTAGAGGATTTTCTCTATAAAAAGCAAAACAGACGTTATTTTCATCATGTGATAAACCAGCAATTAGGACTACTTCCTTTGACGCAGATGTCCATTAGTTCACAAATTAGTGGCAATTGCTCTTGGGCTAATGTGCAGGCGGTAATACCGGTTGCCTATGCCATGCAACATCTAACCACGGTTGAGGATTTTGATGCTGATACCGCTGTGAACCTGTATGATCAATGGGTTGAATGGGATAAGGACCGAGCGCTTGACGAGAGCATACAACGGTTTTATTTAGCCTCTCGTGAACGCAAAGCAAGCATTGCGGCAATGCTGGGTGGTATTTTATTTCAAGCCTGTGATTATGGCAAAGCGCAGCATGTGGATAGGGCAGAAAAGATACTTAATATTTTGACGCTACCTGATTATTACTACGTTTTAAAAAGTTATTTGGATGAATATTGCATTAAGCGCTTAACTAAAAAAGGTAACAATCTATTGAAGTTGCTTGATGATTGCGGTGTGAATCCTAATATAGGCATTAATTTTATTGCAACCAATTTGGAATAGGACCTATGGATAATATGTGGGAGTACCTTCGGCACTTGCATTGGGAGCAAATTGGTTTTTCATTGCTACTGGTTTTTTTAGGGTATCTTATCGCCAGAAAAATAAGTAATTTTGTTGCTAGAATCATTGAAAAACGCGCTTCAAAACACCATGCCATGATAACCGGTAAAATTATTTTTTACGGTTTGTTTTTATTGTTTTTAGTTTCTGCCCTGCATGAAATGGGGTTTAAGGTAACGGTCTTACTTGGTACTGCAGGGCTGTTCACGGTTGGACTGAGTTTTGCCTCACAAACGGCGGCTTCTAATCTCATCAGTGGCATCTTTCTGTTATTTGAGCGTCCTTTTAAAGTAGGGGATGTGATTGCAATTAAAGACACTCGTGGCGCAGTTGAGACTATTGATTGGTTGTCAACAAAAATAAAAACCAGTGACAACCGTCTTATTCGCATACCGAATGAGGGTTTAATTAAATCAGAAATCACCAATTTAAGTACTTACCCACAAAAACGTGATGAAATTTTAGTTAAAATTTCGGCATCACATGATGTAGATACCATTAAATATCTGCTTAAAGACATATGCATTGGCTGCAGCCATATTCTTGAAAAGCCAAGCACGAAGATTTTATTCTCACAATTGCTTGATGGTGGCGGCATGGAGTTTAAGTTATTGTATTGGTCGCAAAGTGATTTAAGCATAGTTAAAGATGAATTACTCAGTGCGATTAAAAAAACTTTTGAAGCTGAAAAGATAGATTTTGCTCAGTTGGTTAAATAACCGCATACCGTACACCGCATGCCGCGTGCAGTATACGCACTCATCTTGCTCATATAGCTTCTGAAAAGTTCAAATTAATTGCATATTTGGGCGATAATCTGTATCATTGGCAGCCAAGTGATTTATTGCAAGAACTCTATGCCTAAATATGACCATCTTCCCTTTTATACAGAAAAAGCTCGAGGTTCAGTATCTTATACCGATCGCATGACCGGCGATTTGGCGCTAAAACAATTGCTGCGTCTGCAGCCTGAGTATTGGATCAAAAAGTCTGAAAGCAGCGAACCAGTACCGAAGAAACTGATCTGGGTTGATTGGGGCTTTTTCACGCATGATGAGGAACAAGTGCTTGCGTTACATACTGGTATCGAAGAACTCATAGCTGAAAAATTGGAGGTGTATAAGTGGCCATTTGATGATAGTTATAACAAACCAAAGCCACTGACCCACGATGACTTATTCTCACTGTCTGGTGACAGTGTAGACCTGTCCTCCATTGAAACTATTTATCATGTTGCTGCCAAACAACTGCATCTTAGTCGTGATGATATTTTTGTTTTAGATAATTACTGGATAGAACAGTTACTTGGTAAAGGCAATAGTCTCAAAGAGCGAACATTAACTGCAAGTAATTTTTCTGTTATTGAGGCGGAGAATAACTTACTGGAAAAAACCATTGAATTCTTACAAAAATCAAGACCGGAAGTCAGTACTATCATTCATGATGATTTCTCCCTAGATACAAATGACATCCTAAAAAAATTAAGCAAGGCATTTCCCAACGCGCTAATAAAACAACAATACAGGAAGGTAACACTAGATGGCAAACAGATAGCTAGATTACTAGCCAAGGGGGCGCTCACCCTAAAAGAAAAAACATTAACCTTAGCGGATCTTTCAGGCATCCATTCTTTTGGGGTTGTACGCTCAGACTATCGGTTTGTAGCCTATGACGTAAAGAGGTTGTTGCTGCGGTTGCCTGCTCTAAAATATCTTGATCTAACTGACGCGGAGAATCTATCAGGTATCTCTGCTGCGCTTTTAAACACGCCCTTAGCAAGTCTTGAAAGCATTAAATTATTCTTGTCTAATATTAATTCAGTCGTGTTAGCAAATCTTTTTGTCCATGCACCAAATCTTAAAACAATCAGCTTACAATCTTGTAAGAATCTGGCTACTTGCCTGGTCCTTGATAAGAGCACCTCCCTTAATCTTCAGCACATTAATTTAGCAAACAGTAATATCACATCTGCAAGTTTGGCTGTTTTGCTTCATGCCGCAACTAAAGTTAATACGATTGACTTAAGCGCTGTCAATCTTTCGTCTGTATTAATACTTAATAAAGACTGCTTGCAACAGCTTGAACAACTTAATTTAACTTCAAGCCCAATAACAGTTAAAAATTTAAACAGAATGCTCGAGTTGGCGTCTTCCCTTAAACAAATAAACCTCAATGGGATAAGCTGCTCTGATAATCTTGTTAGCAACCTGGTGCTTCATGAAGGCTGTCTCCCAGCTCTGACGACGATTTCTTTGGGTGGTGCTAATCTCTCAGTAAACGATATAAGGGTACTGATTAAAGCAGCCCCAAATCTGCAGCAGATTATTTGTTACAATAGCTCGATTTTTTATGATGTTCTCCTGGTGCTGAACCAGGTCTGCCTGCAACATCTTGAAAAAATTCATTTAAAAAACCCCGTGGTATCGAGAAAAGAACGGCTTCGCTTGACTGAAGACTTTGGTTTGCAACATCGCATGCCTGTTGCGGCAGATCCCCTGCTCAAAGAAATAGTCTTACCAGCTCTTGCAGAAATTATGCTGGAGTCTACCAACTTAAATGCTAAAAATTCAAGCATGCTTGTGTCGTTAATGAACGCAGCACCCAATCTTAAAGCAATAGGCTTGGCCTCTTGTTATAATTGTTCATATCCTCTGGCGCTCAGGGAGGGCTGCTGGCCAGCTCTTAACGTGCTTAAAATCAATGGTAATATAGATTCATTCATACTGATTAATAGTTTGATTAAAGCAGCGCCTAATTTAAGAGCAATGAAATTATATTTCCCCCAAAAGTCTTCAACGCCCCTAATGCTTGAGGAAGGTTGCCTCGCCACTTTGGAGTGTCTTGATCTATCTTATAGTGCAATATCAGCTGAAGATTTAAAAATCCTGCTACAAGCAGCGCCTAATCTTACAGAAATTAGAGCAAGGGATTGTTTTGAGATACTGGATAAAAAATTAGAGCCCTTATTAAACCGTATCCCTCATATAGTTGATCTGCCTAGGCCTAGAGCAGATGAAGATGAAGATGATGAAAGCGATACAAAGGATATACCAGTATCGCAAGCGTGTTTACCTGATGCTGAGCAAGTTATTGATGCTGATACCAGTATGGATCCCAATGCAACTCAAGACATCAATTGCATTTTCTATCCTGTAGGCTTAAATGCAGCACCGCATGTCCGAGATTATCGGCTGCAAATGTTTCAAGAGGTAAAGGTCACTGCTGATTTTTGCACAGCGGATGCGGCCTTTAATATATGCAAACAAGGCGACTTGCTGCTCACGCCGGTTGCGCGAGCGGTACAAGTAGGTACTGATACTTTTACTAAAGCACAAGACCAGCTCGCTGCAGATGAAACGCCTGTTTATGGGAAACAAAAACTGCTGTTAAGCAATCAATGGCAAGCCCTGGCTTCGCTTTCGCCCTATGAAGTCATGTCCTGTTACCATCTGTCAGCGGACATTAAGGTGCAAATTCAGCGTTCAGAACAGCATCATTGTTACTATATTCGTAGCGAAGAGCCCATAGAACAATACGTTGATATTGATTTTATTCTCTGTGTTAAAAAGGACCGACCACCTTTACCTCAATCTTTGCAAGATGCGGTAACTTATTTTTCAAGTTTTACGGATGGTCCATTAATTATGGGAAATTCAGAAAAATCAACCGGTTTTGACTATGAACATGCTATTCTTGAACAAAAGAAGGGCGCCTGCCGTCATCGTGCTGTTGTGTTCAAACTGTTTTTGCAAAGAGTGCATCCAGGAATACCCTCACGTATCATCACCAATGATTGTCATGCTTTTGTTGAGGTTCATGTTAATGGATATTGGCATAGCTGTGACTTAGGCGGGTATGATGTTGTGCTTCATCTTAATAAAAACAGTGCGCCGGCTAATCAAAACGATGGATATGAGTCAGATGACCCGCAAGTAAATGATTACGTCCAACAATTACAACTATGGCACAAAAAACCATCCCTAATAAGGAGCATGGACCGCTATTTTGATGCCTGTATGACTGTCAATGCGGTGAGTAAACGACTGATTGAATGCAACTCAGCTCAAGATGCAACAGGCATGCGTTTTGCCTTACAGCAGTATTGCCTAAAAAATCAACATCCGGTATTTTACATCCATTCAGCCGATGACTTAATGATGACCGGATCTTATGTGCATTGTAATGCGCAACAACAAGGCATTATAAAACCAGGTCCTGGTGGCGCGCTGTATGATTTTTTGACGACATTAAATCCTGCTGGCAAAGCGCCTGTTTTGATAGTGAATTACTGTAACTTTAAACCCGCGAGTATTGTACGCTTTAATAGCTTATTGGATAAAGACAGGAAAATAGGCGATATCGGTCTGCCACAGGAGATGCTGATCATTGCTCTGAATGATGCCAGCAACCCTGAGGCATACAGAGGCTCTGATTTTTATGACCGCCTGGATCTGATTGAGTCAGCTTCGATTGACTCGGTGACTTTAGCTCAGGCAATACCCCTAATTCCACGAACAGTAAGATTGTCAGAACTGGCACTGCCTGCGGTGCCAATCATTCAGCTTTATCATGCATCCAATTGGGAGCAAAAACTCACAGGTGGCTGGGTTGTTCTTGCAGGCATGTTGCACTATGAAAATGGTGCCTTACAAGCAGCCCTGGCAAGCGGCGCTGTCACAGTTGAACTTCATAATGCCCCCTGGGTGAATAAAGATTTTCTACGCTTTTGGCAGGAAGCCTTTCAATCGAATATCATTGCTTGTCCAACAGGTGCCATTCATCTGCCTGCAGGATTTCAACTGATAACGCACGAAGGTTATGATTGGACAGATCTTAAACGCTGTTTCAGCCCATCACCTTCTATGGTTGATGAACCTCATCAAGACCTGACGCCATTAGTATTAAACCCAACCTGTCTGGATGGTTTTTTTAGTGGCTATCGCGTAGAAGAGGGTACCTTAAACCGCAGTCAAGGCTTTGTCGCTGCAAGAGCCCAGCAAACGCTAATGATCTATCTGACGCGAACATTAAGCGACAATGAATGGGCTCAATTATTGACTGAGTGTCAAATCCATAAAGTGCAGTTAAGCGTCCGATGTGCTCATCAAGTCAACTTGCCCAAGGTGTTAGAGGATGTTGTGACTAGAGCGCAGCCACTGGATGCCTTGCCATGGGATAAGCAGGATCCACTGGCAACTGCGGTGATTCAAAGCAGTGATGTAGAGACCAGCATCGCACTCTTGTCTCACTGGCTGCCAAAGGTATTGGTATTGGATGTGTCTGAATGTAAAACCACGGATCTGCTGTTACAAACCGATGGCCATCTCAATCCAGAGTCATTAACATTTGAATTCAATGAAAGTCAAGGTGCTTTACTGTGCGCGTTAGCAGAGCAAAGGCCAGTTATTCTCACAGGACGTTTTTCAGCTGAGCTTGCGGATGCGCTGATTGCGTTCATGCTCGATGGCAAAGAGCAACGTTTGTTTTTGATAAATGCAGATACTTCTTTATTCCATAGCATGTCGCAACGGACACACCTGGTCAGTGTAGACGAAAAAATGTCCTGTTTAAAGGGTATGTTTCCTGCCAATTTGCCTATAGCCAGTGACTCATTAAACAAGCTGCAAGCCAGGTTGCTTTTTTTAGCCGACCATCCCGATGCAGACAGTAATTTGGCTTGGTCTGGCTATCGTGAGCTGCCGCAAAAAAGGTATGAGCTGGAAGCCTTAGATGCCCAAAAGAGTCCTGATCAAGCACGCGCATTTCACCAAGCGCGTTTAAGTCAAGTCAATGCAGTACTCGCTAAAGGGCCTTATGTCTTTTTGAGTGGTCCTTCTGGTGTGGGCAAATCAACCTTTGTACTGACGTATTTTAATTCTCATGAGGACCGACTGTTGTTTCACGGAGAAGCAGCCATTCGTGACTGGGCCTTAGATAACACCGCCGAGGTAAAGAGCAGATACCTCTTTATTGATGAAGCCAATTTAAGCACTAACGAATTTACTGCATTTGATGGTCTGTTTCGAAACCCACCTTTTGTTCGTGTTGGCAGTAAAATTCATCCGGTTACTGATGAGCACAAGATTATTTTTGCAGGAAATCCTGTTAGTGATGGTGGTGAACGCAGGCTGGCGTCATTTTTTGAAGAACATGGTAATGCGGTACCGTTTACGCCTTTTCCCACGGCGGTTCTTTATGAACAGATTTTAAAGCCGGTTTTTGAGCTCAAGCCGCTACAGCTCAAAATGGAAGCCCTACGGGTACCATTGAATGCAAGCCATTCCAATCAGAGCAGGATACAGCTGTTGGTGCAGCTGGGCTTCCTGGAACACCTCCTGGGTATTTTATCAACGCAGCAGTTGGCATTGACTGCGCCTTTTCTTGAGGTGTACCGCTTCCTGGTGTCTTGCTCGACCAGTGAGGTATTAATATCACCACGAGAATTACAGATGATGGCGTTGTTAACCTTTTCTTATGCTCTAAGCCACTCTGAGGCTAACGTGCTAGCAACCGCTGATTACTTCGCATACCACTTGGCCAAACATCTCGTTCCACGTGGGGCACTTGGCCGATTTAATGCGCTGTTTCAACCTGAAAAAGCCATGATTTTATCACCTGAACCAATCGCTGCAGCAAGTATGGCGGATGTCTCAAGTGAACCTTTATCAGCCCCAAAAACCACAGCCCCTGATTTTCTTATCACCGAGTCGCGCCATCAGGTGCGTGAATTTTTTAGTCACATGCTCTCCTTGCGTGAAGGTTTGCGTCAATTACCAGGTGCTAATCCAGCACAACAATTTGGCGGTCTTGGTGGCCTGCTGCTTAACGGCGAGCCTGGCCTGGGCAAAACCCACTTGCTTCATTTTGTATTAGAAGCACAAGGCTATAAAAAAATAATGGATGCTGCTGCTCCTTTTCCTTCGGGCAAGTATTATTACACCATGCCGGTCAATATTCCCAGCGAACAAAAAGCAAGCATTTTACTCAAAGCATTTCATGCGGGCATCATCGTTCTCATTGACGAAATCAACAGTGCTCCACTCATGGAGTCTTTACTCAATGACTTACTGATGGGAATAACTGCTGAGAATAAATATGCAGAACATCCTGGCTTTATGCTTCTTGCCACTCAAAATCCAGCGGGTACAAGGCAGGGGCGAGTCAGTCTAAGTCCTGCCGTCTCTAGACGTTTACTCACCGCCCAAATTGCTGTGTATTCGGAGCCAGAGCTGTGCGCCATTTTAGAATCAAAAGGCCATGCAGACGTAACCGCCAAGACCTTAGCCAAGGCCTTTAAAATATCAGTAACCCATGCAGCGCAAAGGCATATTTTTCCAGAGCCTACGTTTAGAAGCCTGGAACAATTTGCTGATAAAGTCTTAAAGCAAGTACCTTTAATAGAAACACCCCTTGCGATGGCTGATGCTGAGAACGAATTATTAGCGATAACATTAGGTTCGAGCTCGGATAATGATAGGTCTGAAACAGCAGCAACCGCAGTAGAGCAAACGAGAACCAAGCGCAAACAGCCGCCTGGCCATTTTGAGTCTAGTGCCGCTTTCTTCCCCGCACAAAGGGAAGCATTAAGAGCAGCTGAACATCCAGAGTCTGTAGGTGCACGCAGTAGTTCTCGTAGACGAGTATAACAACGTGTGATTAGGGGTTGTGTCTGAAATAACATGCAGGTATGAGAAGGATTAAAATTTAAGAATTAATTTTACACAATAATGGCAATAATGGTCTATATTTTAAATTGTTAAGACAATTTGAAGGGAGTATGCTGTTATGCCATCATCGGAAGAGCGTAGAAAAATAGTGGCAGTAAGCCATTTAAAACAAGCTGCTTTAGATTTAATTCCATCCTTACAACCCATTCTTCAGCGAAAAATACCGGAAAATTTTTTACAGGTTATTAATAGCAATGCACCGTCTGGCTTTGGTCGCGACGCATTGAGTGCCATAATTAAAGGACAAGGACGCTCGCAGTCAATGCAGGAAAGATTAAAAAAAACCACTGTGTCGGAACGCTTCGAGTTACTCAATCTTGTCTTAGGGCACTTGTCTAAATCTACAGCCCATGCTGGTTTTAGCCAGAAAATCTATGCACCTTTAAGACGCTTATTGGAAACCCTGGATCAAGGTGGTGTGTCTTATCAGCAGTCAGCAAAAGTGATGGGGCCTGTTTTATTTGACCCATCTTACAGTTCTCTAGAAAGTGTGCAAAAGCAATTTATAACTTTATTTAGTGAAGACAAAAAAATCAATGTGGAAAACAAATATACTTTTGACGTGGGTGTATTAAAACACGAGATTTCTAGCATAAAGTGGTTTAAATTGGCCCTACTCGGAAGTGGTACTGAGACCATTATTGATGGTGAAAAGGTGAGACTGCCAAAACGCATCAGTTTAATCTATAACCTCCTTATTAAGCCCGAGCTGTCTCTCCCAGAAAAATATGCAACAGTTCAAAGTATTGCAAGAGAGGCCATTGAAAAACCCAGTAGGATGCAACAAGACAGTTCTTTTGAATTTTATAAAAAGGTATTGGATTTGGTACTGCCAGATCTTGCCTCCGAGCAAAAGCTCAATGCTTCCATTACTGCTTCATCTGGGCCACAAGTAAGTATGCCTTCTTCTATAGTTTCATCAATATGTACTGTTTCTATAACGGCCTCATCAACATTGACTGACAGTATAAGATTAGACCAGCACGAGCTACAACCATCATCCAACAAGCTGGATACCGATATTGATGAACTGGGGCCAATACATCAAGAAGCAGCGCCGCAATCTCATATGGCAGCGATAATGCGAGCCCAATTAATGCATGTTAAAGCAGAATCTGCAGCAGCAGGGACGCAGGACCATCGCCATCAAGATGATGAAGCACCTCCTGTGTCTGAAGACGAGGACGAAGCTCCACCTGCCTGGGATGCTGATGAACGCCCTTCTTTTCCATAACACGATTCTTATTGTGGTGGAAATAAATCTTGGAATTTAACCCTGGTTTTTAGATGCAATGCTTTTTTTCTTTTCTTGGATAAATCAAGGACGTTATAGATAATGATGGGGATGATGAAGCTGACTAAGCCAATACCGAAAGCCAATTTATACATGGGATCTTTATTGAGCACCAGGAAAAACAAGGCGATTAACATTAAAATGATGGCGCAGATCCCGGTATAAGGCGAGTAGGGCGTTGCATAACGTAGATCGGCCTTTGTGTAGCCTGCTTGATACAATCTGCTTCTAAAGCTTATTTGTGATGTGCATAAAGAAATCCAAGCCAGGGTTCCGGTAAAACCTGAAACTAACAGTAAGGCAATATAGAGTTTTGTTTGTCCAAAAAAGAAGCCCACACCCAGCAAAGTCCACACGCCAATCAAGGTGGCAATGACTGCGTTTTGCGGAATTGAATTGTGGTTGAATTTAGCAAAGGCATGTGGGGCCATGCCATCTCGAGCAAGGGCATTCAAAGAACGAACGGTGCCATAAAATCCTGAGTTAGCACAAGACAAGGTAGCAGTGAGCGTCACGAAGCTTGTCACAGCACCTGCCCATTTCAAGCCATAAAAATTGAGTGCGTCAGCAAATACCGAGTTGGATAAGCCTGCTTTTTGCCAAGGAAAAATGAGTACCAGACAAAATACAGGAATGATGTAGATGAACAAAATCCTGTAAGTCACGTTACGAATGGCATGAGGGATCATGCGTGCCGGGTTTTCTGACTCCCCAGCGGCAAGACCAATGATTTCGGAGCCTTGATAGTTAACCAGTAACAAAACCATTGCAGTTAATAAGGACATTGTCCCATTCGGGAGTAAGCCACCCTCACCTAAAAGATACTTAAACCCAATAATTCCAGCTGGCTCCGAGCCATGAATAAAGCCAAAAAAGATAAGAACAGCTAAAACAACAAAGCACATTAAGGCAATAATTTTGATCAAGGCCAGCCAAAACTCAATTTCACCAAATTTATCTACCTTAGCCAGATTGATGTAGGTGATTAAGCAGCCAAAACAGATGGCCCAAAGGTAGCCATTAATTCCTGTAAACATCTCCATAATGATGCCGCCAGCAACACATTCCGCAGGAATATAGGCAACCCAACTGATCCAATAAGACCAGCCGACGCCACAGGCAACTGATGGCGCTATAAAATCTGCAGTATAGGTAACAAAGGAGCCTGAAATGGGGATGGCTACGGCCAATTCACCCATACAAAGCATGGTTAAGAAAATAATCAAGCCACCTAACATGTAGGCGATAAACACGGCCGGGCCTACGAGATTGATTACTTCGCCGGTGCCTAGAAAATAACAGGAGCCAATGATTCCACCTAGGGCAATCAATTGAACATGGCGGTCTTTCAAGCCGCGGTTGTAACCACTGTCTTTAATGGGTTTGGCTGTCGCTGGATTATTCTTTTCCACAGGCTGTTTGTTTCTCGCAACTCAATGACCTAAAAAAACCAGTTTAAGCACTTGAGGCTCATTTCGGCTGGTCTTTTTTCAGGTAGGATTAATAAAACACTAAGTCTAATTTTATATTTATTTGAGAAAAATTAAAACCATTTTAAAT
>JBIODT010000020.1:0-20657 GCA_044445305.1 Legionellales bacterium
ATATATTGCAATTCACGTATTGAAGAAACCGTCATTGCGAGAAGCGTAGCGACGAAGCAATCCAGTGACTTTTATTTAATTCCATTTAGAGCAACTTATCATAGATGATCTTCCCAGTATGGGTTTAACGCCTCAATCAAAGCCAGCTTTTTTTCCTAGATCCACCTTTCATTTGCTTCCCCATAAGATGGCACTGAGCATTTTTTTCAATAGCACACAGCTCTACATCCAACAAACTGTGTGCATAAGGTTATACCTTTATGGCCCTACAATTTTAGCCTGTTTAATGAGGCTGTTAATATACAAATCATAATCCATCATGCCGTAGCTGGCTTCAATTTGCTGTACTATGCTGTCGCGTTGCTCTTTGTCCAGAGCACTTAACTTGCCATCATGAATTTGTTTCAACCCAACAACCACATAATCGCCATTTGGCAAACTCAGACCCTCACGAGTCTCAGGTCTTAATAAGTTAAATGCCGCGTCATTTATTTCAGCATTTTCTTTATCATTTTCTCGCGATGCTTGTGTCACTGAGTGCCATTGCAATTGGTTACTCGTCAGAAGATCCTTCTCATTGCTGCCTGCAGCTGGATTTAATAAACCAGCACCAACTTCTTTTGCTTTTGCCTCAGCAAGCTCTTTAATTAATTTTGTTTCAATTTGTTTTTTTACAGCCGTAAATTCTTGTTCCTTAGCGGCTAAGTGTTTGTTGACACGTAATACCACTACCGAGTCATTATCAAACTGTACCGGTTCACTGTTGTTACCCAATTCAAAGACGTCATGATTAAATGCAGCATTGACTACCAATTTGTTTTGGGTCAAGGGCGTTGTACCGCCTTGGCGTGAAAACAGCTCGGTTTTTTGTATTTTTAATTTTAAAGCATCAAAAATAGGATCGAGTGAATCTGGTGTTTGGTAGCTCAAATCAGAAAGCTGCTCTAAAGCCTGAGCATACTTTTCTTGAGCCATTTCAGCAGTAAGCTGTTCTCTAATCGTTGTATCCACTTCAGCCAATGATTTGGTTGCAACAGGTTTGTAAGCAATTAACTTAAACAGCTCAAACCCATGTGTGGTTTTTTCTGGTTTTGAAAGTTGACCCGGCTGCGTTAGCTCGGATAAAATTTTATCATACTCTTGTTGCCCTGCAGTTATCCATGGCAGTACGCCATTATCAACTACAGACAACTTGTCATCGGACAGTGTTTTCACCGAAGCATTAAACTGCTCTGGATTTTTTACTAAGGCATCATATGCATCGTCTGCTTTTTTCTGAACTTCTGCTGTCTCCGACTCTGAAGCACCCTCAGGCACAGCAAATAAAATATGTGCTACCTGCCATTGTGCGGGAGTTAAATAATTGCTTTGATTTTCATCATAATAACGTTTTATATCTGCATCTGACACTTTGATTTGCGCTCTAATATCATGCATAGACAAAAGCACGTAATCCAGACTAACTTGCTCTGGAGTCAAAAATTCTTTTTGATGACTTTTATAATAGTTTTGAACCGCATCAACTGAGGGCTGTACCTGATTTTCAAAATGCGATGCAGAAATGGTTACATACTCATAGTCTCTGGTTTGCATGTACAATTTTACGTAACGTTTTATTTCAGCAGGTAAAGCAAAGGAACTTCCCATAAAGACGAAACGTTGCTGGCTCAGCAGCATGCCCTGTCTTACTTCATTTTGAAATGTTTCTGGTGTAAACAGCGCGCCATTTAAAGCTTGTTGATATCTTTGCGTGGAAAAATGACCATCTTCCTGAAATTGCGGAATATTTAAAATAGCCGCATTGGCCTGATTGACTGATACTTCAAATCCAAGTTTCCGTGCAGATTGCACCGTGACTTCATTAGATATGATTTGATCCAGCACTTGATTTTGCAATTTTTTCTCATCAACAACTGCTAATGCTGACGGATCCTGCTGTGCACGTGCACGCCTGTAGTTGGTTTCAAATGCTTGGGTACTTATAGGCTGATCATTAACATAGATCTTCGCATTAGTAGTCTGATGCGCTTGTAAATAATAATCAACACCAAAAAGAGTAAACGTAATAGCGATTAAAATAATAACTAACCAAGCTACAACACCTTGTATGCGTTCATTTAACTTTTGCAACATATCCAGAGATCCATATTTGATGATGTTTTATATTGGGGTTTAGACAAGGATACAAGAAAAAAGACGCATGTAATCTTGTCTAAATAGCGTTAGTACCTTGATCTATCAACCATTAATTTACAGCCAATAGTTTGATTTGCGCAAAAACAAAAAAAATAAATTGCTCACGATTCTCATAAAAAAAACGCGCCTTTCGGCGCGTTAATCTGGCGGAGTGGACGGGGCTCGAACCCGCGACCCCCGGCGTGACAGGCCGGTATTCTAACCAACTGAACTACCACTCCAATTCATGGTGGGTGCTGTAGGGATCGAACCTACGACCCTCGCCTTGTAAGGGCGATGCTCTCCCAGCTGAGCTAAGCACCCTGAAAACTATGCTTCTTGTACTGCTTCTTTCAGGTTTTTACCTGCTTTGAACTTCGCTACTCTTGACGCTTTAATTTGAATAGTCTGTCCAGTTTGTGGATTTCGTCCAGTTCGAGCTGAGCGATTACCTGTAGAAAAAGACCCAAACCCTGGTATTACAACCTGATCGCCACTTTTTAAGGCGTCCGTTACAGTAGTCATAAATGTTTCAAGAACTCTGCTGGCATCAACCTTGGTCAAACCTGAACCACTTGCTATAGCATCAACTAATTCACTCTTGTTCATCTTTTCCCCTTTCCAGTTATTCGTCCATATTATGGGTTTGTTTAAATAATTCAAACGCCCAAGTTACTCGCCTTCATCCCTGCAGGACTCCCGTACAACAGCGGAGTACGTTGGGGAATATACCGCTTATTAATGAGCATGTAAATCATTATTTTTGTTTTTTTTCGATCTTTTATTAATAACAACCTCAGGCAGTACATTTACTGTCCGATCTACCCATGGGCTGCGTTGTAAAGCCAAATCCAGAACCTGCTCTATGGTCTTAACAGGATGAATTATCAGCTTACGCAATATATTATCAGGTATATCCTCAAGATCTTTTACATTATCCTCTGGAATAAGAACATGCTTAATTCCACCACGATGTGCCGCCAATAATTTTTCTTTCAAACCACCTATTGGCAATACCTGCCCGCGCAACGTGATTTCACCAGTCATGGCAACATCTGCTTTAACTGGAATACGAGTGACTATAGACGCTATCACAGTGCACATCCCAACCCCAGCACTAGGCCCATCTTTGGGTGTCGCACCCTCAGGAACATGAACATGAAAATCATTTTTTTCATAAAAATCTTCAGCCAACCCTAATTTATTAGCCCGACTGCGCACAACAGTCATGGCCGCATGAATGGATTCCTGCATCACCTCACCCAACTGGCCAGTATGAGTCACTTTACCCTTACCTGGCATCATAGATGCTTCGATAGTAAGTAATTCTCCCCCCACGCTGGTCCAAGCAAGCCCTGTGACTTGTCCAACTTGATCAAATTCTTCCGCTAAACCATATCTGAACTTCTTCACCCCCAGATATTTTTCAATATTACTGATAGTGACATGAATTTTTTTACTTGTTTTGATCAACAGTATCTCTTTTACTACCTTTCTACAGACGCTGGCAATGTCCCTTTCAAGGTTACGTACACCGGCTTCGCGGGTATAGTAGCGAATGATGTCTCGAATCGCACCTTCGCTAATCTGAATTTCTTCATTGTTTAGCCCATTCAAAACAACCTGCTTAGGTACTAAATATTGTTCTGCAATATTTACTTTTTCGTCTTCCGTGTAGCCAGGCAGTCGAATGACCTCCATCCTATCTAATAAAGCAGCAGGTATTTCCAATGAATTTGCCGTGGCAATGAACATGACATCGCTCAAATCATAATCGACTTCTAAATAATGATCGCTAAAGGTGTGGTTCTGTTCAGGATCTAGGACTTCAAGTAAAGCAGAAGCCGGATCGCCACGAAAATCCATTGCCATCTTATCCACTTCATCTAACATAATTAAGGGATTTTTAACCCCGGCCTTAGCCAATTTTTGAATGATTTTACCAGGCATAGAACCTATATAAGTTCGTCTGTGTCCTCTAATTTCAGCTTCATCTCTTACGCCGCCTAAAGCGATACGAATAAAGGTTCGACCTGTAGCATTGGCTATAGACTGCCCTAAAGAGGTTTTACCCACCCCAGGCGGTCCAACCAAGCAGATAATTGGGCCTTTTAATCGTTTCACCCGTTTTTGTACAGCGAGGTATTCTATAATACGTTCTTTAACACGTTCTAAACCATGATGCTCTTTATTCAATAGCTGTTCAGCCTTCAGCAAATCAAATTGAATCTTATTTTTCTTTTTCCATGGAACCAGCAACATCCAATCAAGATAATTTCTAATCACCGTTGCCTCAGCAGACATGGGTGACATCATCTTCAGTTTATGCAACTCAGCGAGTGCTTTGTCTTTGGCTTCCTTGGGCATACCGGCTTTATTAATTGCGCTTTCTAGCTGATCAATTTCATTGCCTTCTTCACCTATCTCACCCAGTTCTTTTTGGATGGCTTTCATTTGTTCATTAAGGTAATACTCGCGTTGGCTTTTTTCCATTTGGCGCTTCACTCGCCCTCGTACGCGTTTTTCAACATTTAATAAATCAATTTCATTCTCAATGAGCACCATTAAACGCTCAAGACGGGTTCCAGCATCTAAGGTTTCAAGTAAATCTTGTTTGTCATCCACTTTAAGCATTAAATGAGCAGCAACCGTATCGGCCAATCGCCCTGGCTCATCTATACCCGATAAGGGTGACAGTATTTCGGGTGGTATTTTTTTATTTAGTTTTATATATTGCTCAAATTGAGATAATAATGAACGCATTAAAATGCCAATTTCAGGCTCTTTCAGAGCAACGTTTTCTTCATCAACAGGTTCTAACGACGCCTCTAAATATCCTTTATCCTGGTTGTATCCCTTGGCCCTAGCCCGTCGCTCACCCTCGACCAACACTTTGACAGTGCCATCAGGTAATTTAAGTAACTGTAATACACTGGATAAGGTGCCTACTTGATAGATGTCCTCAGATGAGGGATCATCATTAGCGGACTTACGCTGTGCGACAAGAAAGATCTGCTTGTTATCCACCATAGCGACTTCCAAGGCTTTGATAGATTTACCACGACCAACAAATAATGGAATAACCATATGGGGGTAAACCACCACATCTCTTAATGGCAATACGGGGACATTAGACATTTGTTCAGTTTCATTCGGAGCCACTTCAATTACACTAGACATGATGAACCCTTATTCAAACGAAAAGCTTTAGGATGTTACAACGCTTTTTTGAGTATACATAGATTAGGGTCTGGGAACAATTTGCTGCTTGTAATTTTTCTTAGGATAGTAAAGATGGGGGGGTGGACCAAGATACATGAGGGATTTTTTCATGCATCTTGGCCCAAAATGATTAAAACATACTTAAGTACGGAGCCCCTTTCTGTTCTAATGCATCTATAGATACCGCTGAGCCTGCCTGATTTAAACGTCGCGTTTGCGCTAGCGCATCAAAAAACGAGTCCTTTCCATATATCAAAATTTCAGAAGCTACTTCATGAAGATGAATTAAAATTTCAGGTGCGAATAAAGCCTCAAGATTTTCTTGTGTTTTCTCCAAGGTAGTAAGTCCTGCCATTATGCTCCCAATGGTTTTTGCATGCACACCCAAGTGTGACTGACTCAATAAATTAAAATTGCTTTGTGTTTGCAGCACTATGGGTAAGCTCTCAAATCCAATGCCAACATCGCCTGCATTCACTAAATTTTGTAAAATGCGCAGATTGTCTGCTGTTCTAAGTAAAACAGGAAGCTTTAAAAAACCAAGTACCATTTCACGCAGATGCGATAACCTGTCGAGTTGTAAAAAACCATCAACAACAACCTTGGTTTGAAGTGCTTCAGGAAAAACAAGCATCGTTGCTACAATGAATTGAGCATCCTCATAAACAATGTCTGCTGCAATAATGGCATTGCGAACGATCTCTGGCAGTAAGCTAAAATCATCCGTTTTTTGTATGTTGGTCATGTCTTCTAGGTTCATATTCTAATCTGTCTTTTCGTAATAAAGAGGTCATTATACGTGACGAATATTAACTCAATATTAAGAATTAAAAACAATGCGATCTTTTATTGGGCTGCGCGCAAAACTGATTGGGTTTGCTTGTTTTCCATTGACTTAATGGTGAACACTCCGGTTTGTCCATGTTATCAACGGGCAAATAAAATGTGTGCTCTAATAAATACTGTCCACTTAAGGCAGCATGAGAAACATGGTCCGTAAAAACAATCCAGCTGCTTTGTGCTGGAAAATTAATTTGGGTCTTATTCACTTGATTTTGATATTGATCATCCAGCTTCATAGTATCGTGTAAATGAATCATACAATGATCATAGGCTGAACGTAGTGTTTTAGTCGATTTAACGAGTTTTAACAGTTTTGCCTTAAACAAACTGTATGGTGGAATTTGAGGTGCGAATCGCTCCAAAACATCAGCAAAAGGTTCACCAATATTCCAAACTCGAGGTTTGTTTTGCGGATTAATATTGCAAAAAATGCGCAGGATACGCAATCCATTTACTGGTGACGCTGGAAATGAATCCACATGCAAACGGGTATCGTCTTTACGCTTTGAACTGGCTCTGCCATCAATTTCTGCGGGTCTAAAACTGGTTCGTCCCCATTGCACATGAGGGGCGTATGCAGGTAAGGCTGATTGAATTAATTGAAATGCAAACTCAGCGTAACCACGCATAAAGGGTTCTAATTTACTTTTTAATTCAGTATTGTTTTTTTGATATCCACCTAATTTATTCCGTACATAATCATAACTTATATTTTTATGTGAGCCATCCAGGATGGATTCAGACATCAAAAACGGATCTATGGACGAAAAAAAATACTCCGGAAAAAACAACACTCGCCCTGACTCCAGGGCCATGATGCTTTCTTGTTGATTAATTTGCTCTATTTTTTGCGACAATAAAAGTGGACTCATTTAATAACTCGTTTGGGTTTGGGGTCGCAACAGCATGAAAAACATCCTGGCTGCTGCACTCTAAATAAAAATTACTGCCAAAAACTCATTCGCAAAAGGCATACCTTCCGTGAATGAGTTTTCAGGTTTTATGCCTCTGTTTGCATGCTTTGTCCAGCCAACCACCTCCCAAAGATTTTACCAAGCCTACGGCCGAGACCATTTGCATGCCATCTACTTGAATGGCGATCAGTTCAACTGAAAGAGCGGTGATCTGTGCTGTAAGCACACTGGAATAAGCCACTGTTCCTGCTTTGTATTGATTTACAGTCAGCTTAAGCAGAAATCGAGCATCTGCGGCTTCTTTATCCTGGACCCTGCTTTGCTGTGTAAGAAGACGTACAGAAACAAGGTTGTCTTCAACACTTTGAAAAGCAGTTAAGACCACTTCACGATAATTTGCAACCTGAGCCACGAACTCTGCTTTTGCGGCGCGAACCGTCGCCGCACGTAAACCCCCATCAAAAATGGTTTCTACTAATTGCAGACCAGCGGACCAACTGATTGCGGGTTTATGAATTAATTGATGAAAACTATTCCCAGCAGTACTTACCGTGCCGGTTAAAGTCAACGCGGGAAAATAAGCTGTCATGGCCACGCCAATTAAAGCACTGGCCTGTTGCACCAAACGCTCTGCCTGCGAAATATCAGGTCTTCGCTCCAACCAGACACTAGGAACCGACAAGGGAATAGGCGGTGGTTTTAATTTAATTAAGGCCAATTTCAAGGAAAAATCAGCAGGCGGACGCCCAATCAACACGGCAATGGCATGCTCATACTGCCCCCGCAAAATGCCATTATTAATTGCCAATGTTTGCGCTGCCTCCAGCTGGATTTGTGCTTGCACCACATCCTCGCGTGATGCCACACCTGATGTATATTGGTTACGGGTAAATTGCAGTGTCTTTTTATAAGCAGTCACAGTTTCATCCAAATTCTGTTGACTCTTATCCAAAGTACGTAAGTCATAATAATACTGGGCTAATGAACCTTGTGCCGATAAACGCGTGACACCGATTAATGCAGCGTTGGATTCAGCCAGAGCAAGATCCGCCTCAATCGTACGACGAACCAAACCCCAAATATCCGGTTCCCAGTTGGCATTCAGCAGACTGGTATAGGTCGTTGAAGTCGTTACCATCGATGCAATGCCCGTCGACGCCGTACCCGTAGAGCCTGATGAACTGATAAAGGAGGTAGCGCCTCCGGCTTGGCGTTGCCTGAACAAACTAAATGAACTGATTAGCGTAGGATACAAACTGGCACGAGCCTCATCAACAATTGCCATTGACTGCCTGTAAACTGCTTCTGCATTCACAAGGCTTTGGTTGTAATGATTCAGCTGGTTTTCCAAATCATTTAATACCGGATCGTGAAACATCTTCCACCATTCACCACGATCCATATCATCCTGTGGGTGTATGGGTTGCCAATTTTTGAGCTTAGGGCCCATTACTTTTTTATCATGGGCCTCTTTAAAGGTTGCTGGCACCACAAGCTTTGGCTTTACATAATTGGGGCCAATCATACAAGATGAAAGAAAAAACAACATGAAGCCCAATCCAAACCATGGCCTTAATTGATTATGAGTGTCCATAGGCACCTCGTAATTTAACCTGTTTCATAAAATGACGCACGCGTATCCCAGCAGTATCCATTGTTAAATAAATGACGGGTATCGTATAGAGTGTTAATAATTGGCTCACAATCAAACCGCCAACAATAGCAATACCCAATGGACGGCGTAATTCTGAACCCATTCCAAAACCAACTACCAAGGGCAGAGCACCCAATATCGCCGCCATAGTGGTCATCATAATGGGACGAAAACGTAATAATGCCGCCTCATAAATGGCCTCACGCGGTGATTTATTTTCCAGTCGCTCTGCTTCCAAGGCAAAATCAATCATCATAATTGCATTTTTTTTCACTATACCAATCAGCAGAATTATCCCAATCAAGGCAATAATACTCAGATCAGTCTTAAACAACATTAAAGCCAATAAGGCGCCAAGACCTGCGGATGGTAAGGTAGATAAAATGGTTATTGGATGAATTAAACTTTCATAGAGCATTCCAAGCACTATATAAACTGCCAATAAAGCCGTCAAAATCAAATATTTTTCATTGGCAAAAGACTGTTGAAATGCTTGTGCTGTCCCCTGAAAGGAACCACTCATGGTTGGCGGTAAATTCATCTTGTCTATCATAGCAGTTACTGTATCCACAGCACCCCCAAGGGATGTGCCTGGAGCCAGATTAAAGGAAAAAGTTGCAGCAGGTGCTTGACCTTGGTGATTGACTGACAGCAAAGTAGAACCCGATTTAAAACTGGCAAAAGCCGATAAAGGCACTTCAGTGCCTGTTGTCGAGTTGATATAAAAATCATCTAAGATGCTGGGATATTGCCAATATTTCTGCGGTACATTCATTATCACATAATATTGGTTCATTGGCATGTACATAACAGAAACCTGACTTTGACCAAAAGCATTGTACAATACACTATCAATTTGCTCTGGAGTAATGCCAAAACGCGATGCAGTGTCATGATCTACATTCACGTACAACTGCAACCCATGGTTAAGCTGGTCATTATTCAGATCCACAAGACCATTAATTTTTGACAATTGCTCCATTATACGCGGTGTCCAAGTCGCGAGATCTTCCAAATTATCAGCCGACATGGTGTATTGAAATTCCGCGGCACTTTGCCTACCACCTATAGTCAAATCCTGTGCTGCTTGCATGTACAAGGTTGCCCCAGTGATGTTGGACAATTTTTTGCGCAATCGTCCAATGACTTCATCAGTAGTCAGTCTGTTTTTATCGGGCGGTTTTAACATAATAAATACCGTGCCGGTATTCGTTGTATTATTACCAACGCCACTGCCGATAAAAGCGGCTACATTTCCCACCGCCGGATCTTTGAGAATGATTGCAACAAATTGAATTAACTTTTTATGCATGGCCTGAAATGAAATATTCTGATCTGCCTGTAAAGAGCCGGCTATTCTGCCGGTATTTTGTTGCGGGAAAAATCCTTTGGGAATAATAATAAATAAATACAGGGTCAGTAAAATGGTAATAAAAGTGAGTGTCAACATTAATTGAGGATGGAATAATGCCCAACGCAAGCCATTTGCATAACGCAAGCGAACATTCTCACTAAAGCGCATAAAAAAATTATCCTTCTCCCCTTCGCTCTTATGCAGCATGCGCGAACACATCATAGGGGTCAAGGTTAAAGAAATAACCATGGAAATAATGATTGCCAATGACAGCGTCACTACAAATTCACGGAATAATCGTCCAACAAGACCACCCATTAATAAAATAGGAATAAAGACGGCAATTAAAGAAATACTTATAGACAAGACCGTAAACCCAATTTCTTTAGAGCCATCGAACGCAGCCTGCATGGGAGCTTTGCCCATAGCGATATGACGAGAAATGTTTTCCAACACCACGACCGCGTCATCCACTACAAAGCCTGTTGAAATGGTTAAAGCCATGAGCGATAAATTATCGAGACTGTAATGCAACAACTTCATGGCCGCAAACGTGCCGAGCAAAGACAAAGGGACGGCAATGCCCGGAATCATCATCGCCCTGAAGCTTCCTAAAAACAGGTAAGTAACAAAAATTACCAAGCACATTGCGATAAACAGAGTCAGCTCCACATCATGCAAGGAGGTACGAATGGTTGTTGTCCTGTCCATTAAAGTAGTTAATTTGATGTCATTGGGTATTAATGCTTTAAATTGGGGCATCATTTGTTTGATGTGATCAACCGTTTTAATCACATTGGCCCCTGGCTCTTTGTATAGAACCAACAGGACGGCGGGTTTGCCATTTCCCAAACCGGCATTATGCAGATCAGCTACGGAATCATAGACATGGGCCACATCAGAAAGTCGAACCGGTTGCTTGTTATAATAGCTAATAATAAGCGGCGCATATTCAACCGCTTTGAGCATTTGATCATTGTTTTTAATGGTTGAAATCGTGCCATCACCCTGTATTAACTGTCCCTTGGCCTGATTGACATTCGCATCAGCGATAGTAGTAGCCAATTGGGTCAGTCCTATTCCATACTTATTTAATGCGCTGGGATTAATTTCAACACGCACAGCAGGCAAGGAGCTGCCGCCTACGTTCACTTGCCCTATCCCTTCACTACGCAAGATTTTTTGTTGCAATATCGTAGAGGCCACATCATACAATTGTCCTGGTGTCTTTTTATCTGAAGTCAGGGCAATAATCATAATAGGCGCATCAGCAGGATTGACCTTACGATAAGTAGGATTGGTAGTTAAATTAGTAGGTAATTGACTTAAGGCAGCATTAATAGCTGCCTGTATGTCTCGGGCGGCTCCATTGATGTCACGCGATAAATCAAATTGCACCACAATATTGGTTTGTCCTAAATTACTGGTGGAAGTAAGCTGGGTGATCCCCGCGATAAGTCCAATCTGACGTTCCAAAGGCTCTGCAACTGAAGTAGCCATTACCTCAGGACTACCGCCTGGAAGTTGTGCTTGTACGGTGATGGTTGGAAAATCTATTTGGGGTAATGGCGCCACAGGTAATAAATTAAATGCAAGAATGCCTGCAAAGCTTAAGCCCATTGCTAATAATATGGTTGCTATGGGTTTTTGAATAAATAAAGAGGATAAATTCACGCCCCAACCCCCAGGGTTTTGGGGCTGTTTCTGCGGTAACTCATTACCTTACGTGCCATTCGATCAAAAGTCAGATAAATAATGGGTGTGGTATACAAAGTGACCAGCTGACTGACCATCAAACCGCCAATAATGGCAATACCTAAGGGGCGACGCAATTCACCGCCAACGCCATGACTGAAAGCCAAAGGTATTGCGCCCAACATGGAGGCCATAGTGGTCATCAAAATAGGTCTGAAACGTAATAGGGCTGCCTCGTAGATGGCATCTTCAGGCTTGCGCTTGTATTCACGCTCTTGCTCGAGAGCAAAGTCAATCATCATAATTGCATTTTTTAATACCAGACCAATCAGCAAAATGATCGCAATCAAGGCAATAATACTGAGTTCATTATTCGTTATATACAGGGCAAACAAGGCCCCCATAGAGGCAGAGGGCAAGGTAGATAAAATAGTCAGCGGATGAATGTAACTTTCATAGAGTACTCCCAGGATGATGTAAACCACAACCACAGCAGCGACGACCAACCACCCTTCATTTGCAAGCGAGTTTTGAAAGCTTTTTGCTGTTCCCTGAAAATCAGCCACAATGCTCAGTGGTATGTTCATACTCTTTTTTGCTGCCTCAATTTGAGTTACCGCTTCGCCTAATGAGCCCTTATCAGCAAGATTGAATGACAGTGTTGCAGATGGAAATTGATCCTTATGAGCGACTACTAGTGGCCCCAGCGTTTGCTGCAAACTGGCAAAAGTTTTTATGGGCACTGAGCCGCTTGCTGGAGTCGTTGACGCGGGGCTATTGTTGCTTGAGCTGGTCAACGTTGGCGTAACCGCTGAAGAATTGCTCAAGAAATTGCTTGAATAATTAGTTACAGCAGAATTAATGTAAATGTTGTCAAAAGCAACAGACTCCCTTTGCAAAGACGGCATGACTTCCAGTACCACACGATATTGATTCCGCTGAGTAAACATAATTGATATTTGCCGCTGACCAAAAGCATCATAAAGGGTATCGTCAATCATCTGCATATTAATACCAAGCCTGTATGCCGTATCGCGATCAATATGAACCAAGGTCACCAAACCATCATTGAGCTGATCAGAGTTAACCTCTTTCAAGGCAGACATGTGTCGCATTTTATCCAACATTAAATCAGTCCACTTGGTAACATCTGCACTATTAGGACCACTAATACTGTATTGAAACTCAGTACGGCTGGCCAAAGTATCGATGGTTAGATCCTGCACTGGTTGCATATAAAGTTTGGCACCAACGACCTGGCTGATTTTGGATTGTAAGCGTTGCATGACGTCATTAACGCCCGGCCTTGCATCCAAAGGTTTTAAATTGATAAGAATACGACCACTGTTTAGCGTGGTATTGGTTCCATCAATCCCGATAAATGAGGACAAACTTTCCACAGCCGCATCAGAAAGCACGGCTGTTGCCAAAGCTTGCTGTCGATTGGCCATTTCTGGGAATGAGACTGAATCGGATGCAACCGATATTCCTTGAATCAAGCCCGTATCCTGAATTGGAAAAAAACCTTTGGGAATAAGAAACAATAAAATGCCTGTAACCAGCACGGTCATGAAAAAAACCAACAGGACGAAGGGTTGATGCGACAAAACCCACTTCAAAGACAAGCTGTATTTTTCAATAAGATAATTCAGTTTGTCCTCTAGAAACTGTTGCAATTTACTGGTTTTGTTGTCACTTTCTGGCTTTAATATTCGAGAACACATCATAGGAGTCAGCGTCAAGGAAACAAAAGCTGAAATGGCAATGGTTATGGTTAAAGTCAGGGCAAATTCGCGAAACAACCTGCCCACCACATCCCCCATAAACAGCAAAGGAATTAATACCGCAATCAGCGAAATGGACAAAGAAACTATAGTAAACCCAATCTGTGCAGCCCCCTTATGAGCAGCAGCCAATGGACTTTCGCCCAGCTCTATATAGCGCATGATATTTTCAATCATCACAATCGCATCATCAACCACAAAACCTGCGGCAATGGTCAATCCCATCAAAGTAAGATTGTTCAGGCTAAAACCAAGTAAATACATAAGTCCCAAAGTACCTACCAGTGTCAAAGGTACGGCAACACTGGGAATAATGGTTGCTGGCAACTTGCGCAAGAAAAGAAAAATAACCATAACAACGAGCGCCACCGACAAAAGCAATTCAAATTGCACATTGGTTACAGACTCATGTATGCTAATCGTCCTATCGGTTATTATTTTAATCTTCATGCCAGAAGGAAAGGCATCTTGCATTTGCTTTAACAGCGTTTTAACACGCTGAGCCACCTCAATGACATTAGCCCCTGGTTGACGTTGAATGTTAAGAATAATCGCCGGATCATTGTTTACCCATGCTGCCTGCATGGTATTTTCTTCCCCATCAATGACATTGGCTACGTCCGATAAACGTACAGGAGCACCGTTTTGGTAGGAAACAATTAACGGCTGATAAGCAGCTGCCGATAGCAATTGATCATTGGAATTAATAGTATAGGCCAGGCGTGGGCCATCAAAACTCCCCTTGGCCGTATTCACGTTAGAAGCCATTACTATGGAGCGTACATTCTCCATGGTTAATCCATAAGCAGACAAAGCATCAGGATTGGCCTGAATACGCACCGCAGGTCGATGTCCTCCCCCCAAACTCACCAAACCAACACCAGACAGCTGGGAAATTTTGGGTACCAACCGTGTCTCAGCATAATCTTCAACTTTGGTCAATGGCATGGTATTTGAGGTTAGGGCCAAAGTAAGAATGGGTGTATCGGCCGGGTTTACTTTGCTGTAAACAGGTGGATTGGGCAGATCGACAGGCAAATAACCACTGGCTGCATTTATTGATTGCTGTACTTCTTGTTCAGCAACATCCAGCGAGATGTCTAAATTAAATTGTAAGGTAATAATCGATGAGCCATTGGAACTGTTCGACGTCATTTGATCCAAACCAGGCATTTGCCCAAATTGCCGCTCCAGGGGTGCTGTCACTGTAGTGCCCATCACATAAGGACTGGCTCCAGGATAAAACGTAGACACTTGAATGGTAGGATATTCCACATCAGGCAAGGCTGAAATGGGTAATAGTTTATAAGAAAGTACCCCACTTAGGAAAATAGCAAACATTAATAAAGAAGTTGCTATTGCCCTGGCGATAAATGGACCTGAAATACTCATGTGACGCTGCGTGCAGTGGCGTTATTAGTGACTTTTTTAGCGGCTTGCACAGTAACTTTAGAGCCATTCATTAACTTATCCGCACCATTTATTACCACAGCCTGGCCAGGTAACAAGCCCTTTTTAATGACCATAAAATCGCCACTGCTTGGTCCAAGAACAACCGGCTGGGCAGTTACGGTATTATTGGCATTGACTATATAAATGAAATCTTCTGTTGTTGTGTGTTGGATTGCCGCCGTTGAGACCACCGTTGCATGATGCAAAGTGTTGGCTAATATTTTTACATTCACAAACTGGTTGGGAAATAATTTATGGTCTTTATTGTCAAAGACAGCTCTCAGTCTCACGGTACCAGTGGTGGTATTAATTTGATTGTCCAGCGCTAATAATTTTCCTGTCGCCAACAAGTGCTCTTGCTGGCGATCATAGGCTTTCACCAATAAGTTTTTACTCGCATAAGCCTGAGGTAATAGTTCTGAGACGTAGTCTTCTGCAATGGGAAAGATCACCGTCATTGGATTGGTCGTGGTCAAAACAGCAATGCCTGTAGTATCATTAGTCTGCACAAAGTTACCCGGATCAATTAAACGTAAACCCACACGAGCATCCATTGGCGCAATGATATTGCAATAAATCAGATTCACCTTGGTACTCTGGATCAAACCCCTATCGGTTTTAACATCACCTTCATATTGTTCAACCAGCGACTGTTGCGTAGCCAAGGTTTGCTGGGAAATAGAATCTTCTTTCCATAAGGTCTGATACCGTTTCAGGTCAACTCTGGCATTAGCCAACAAAGCTGAATCCCGCTTTAAATCACCTTCATATTGAATAAGTAAGGCCTCATAAGGACGTTGATCTATTTGCGCCAATAACTGGCCCTTTTTAACCAACTGCCCTTCCTTAAACAATACTTTCATCAATAAGCCATTGATTTGGGTTTGTAAAATCACCGTATAAACTGGCGTTACTGTACCCAGCGCCGAAAGGTAAATAGGCACATCTCGAGTTGTAGCAACTCCAGAAACAACTGGGATAGGCTTGGGCCCCGTATTTTTATTGTTGTTTGTTACAAGATAAAACCAATATAAGCCCATCAGTATTACTAGAATAATGCTCAAGCCTAAAATGTTTTGTGATGGCAAGCGTTGCCGCAAATAGTAAGGAATCACCGATTTTGTTTTATCCTTATCTGGTGACATTGCTCCCTCCATAACGACTCTATTCCTTGAGTAAAATTAAGAATATAAATCATAGCAAGCTTTGAGTTTTGTAGCAAAACAATCTTGGCCTGCAAACCTGCGGTCAGCGCAAGTTACGCTTGAAAAACACAGCAATTCTCAATATGCTAAGGTAAATTTTATTACCTACTGCTTGACGAAAAATTGAGCTCATGTGAGTTTTCTTGCCTCTTGTAGGTATAAATCTGGGCGGGTATTTAGGATTCTATTAACCCGACTCCTAAGTGATTAATTAGCTTGGCTAGATTAATCACTTAATTGCTGCCCCCCTCTGTCACACAGGCTTGCCGAAAGCACACGATCAATCTAAAATCAAGCAGACCATATAATAATTTGTCTGCTTGAGAGGATTTAAGATGCCTAATTTGCTTTTTAACAGCAATGTATTCAACCTTATTTTTGGCAATGCTGCGGACATTAAAATTGACGAACGAGTACCAATAGATCTTCAGGAAACCAAGCGTCAGCAACGCGTGCAGGCAATAAACGATAAATTTGCTTTATTTATTAACGAACCAAATTTTCGCGCATTTTTGCGCCGTATCCATTCAACATTTCTAGAAGATGTGCTCTTTGGTCGTCATGAAGGGGATCTAGGTGAAATAGCAATGCCTGAGGATGTTGACATCACCACTAAATTTGCGGCGCTTAATGAGGAATATGGCTATGAATCATTAAACAGCGAGGCCAACACCTATATACAATTTTTTAAACTATGTAAAGTTTTTGCCGATTTTATCGAGTGTAATAACACCGAAGACAATAGCGTGGCTTATTTGCACGCCTATAAATTGCTTGTATTATTTGGTAAAGGAGCTGGTCAGAATACATTTGCTAAAATAGAGGCATTTACAAAACAGCATGTTGATGGATTATCCAAACGCGACCCACTAATTGATAAGCAACCGACGCATGATTTGTCACTTCATGATTTATTAATACAACCCATCCCTAAAAAACAAGCACCTGAGAATAAACCACCCTTGACAGCCGACGAGATACAGCAATGGCAAAAACTGATTCAAGTCAGTGGAATAAAAGCTATCGCTTTATTTCAGCAGGCTTTCGAAATCAATCGACACCTTGGGCATTCACCAACAACGATCAACGAAGCAATTCAAACAAGTGCCCATTTATCCTATTCACAAGCAGCACGTTATCCTGAGCTTGCTAATTTGTGTATTGAACACCATATATCAGAAAATATCTTTGATCGATGTCTTGAAGTCGAAGCTCGACGAAAAACTAAAGATAGACTTCCTTCGATTGTAGTAGATGGTGCGAACCTACAAGATGCACAGCATCCTGAACAGCAAAATTATCCAGGTTACACTTTAGTAAAACTACCTATCGATGATCCCAGAGCCTACATTTTAGGCCATATTACTCAATGTTGTCAGTCCATGGGTGGACACAGTCAGGCGTGTGTTATTGATGGTATTACTCGAGAAAATAATGGGTTCTATGTGCTCCTAAAAGGGCGGGATATTATTGGCCAAGGCTATGCGTGGATAAGTGAAAATGGCAATTTGACCATTGATTCTTGGGAAAATCGCACCCAGAAGCAAGATGATCCAGTGATTATCGCCATGCTACGAAAATTGGGTGAACTAGTGACAACTGATCCAAAGTATCCAGATATCGTCAGGGTGACTATCGGGATGGGTGGAAAAACACCGCCTATGGCAGGCCAAGCTCTTTTAGGATGCTCTGAGCGGATGCAGGAAGGAACCCCTTATGCAGATTCTCAGTTCCAACGATTAATTTATCTTAATCAAGATAAATTTGATGCATTACAGCAAGAATTGGCCCTCATTCTACGCGATATGTCAGCCAATGGTTTTGCTGAAGTGGCTACCAAGATAAAGGCATTAGGCCTGCACATCCCGCTTTCGCGTGAATTCTGCCAAAACTTAAGAACACTGTTCTTGAAAGAAGACAGCTTGTCGCAATGGAATACAATCACAGAAAATAATCTGGCGAACATTAAGCCTATCATTGCCTATACCAAGCAATCGCCTTCTCACTTAAAGATGTTGGCGGGCTTGAAAAAAATAGGAATGTTAACTGGCGAGCTGTTCAATGGGTTAGTTAAGCGCGCAAATATAGATGAGGAAACCCGGCGCCTCCAAGCATTCGATGAGTTGGGTTATTTAACGGGTAGCCTGGGTCATTGTATTGTAACAGCCCTTTTTAATCCATCATGCGACGTGCGCCACGCATTAGCTGATCTACATCAGGCTGGTTATTTTGCAGACAAGGACTTGTATGATTTAATAGAGGCCATCTTGCAACATCCAACATATAGGGCTCCTGGCACGTTGGCTAAATTTTTCATTCAACTCAACAAAAATGGTTTATTAACAGGAGAGGCAGCTCAACCGCTGCGAGATATTTTAATAAAATTAATGGCGATGGATGCGGATCAGTATAATTATTTGCTACCTCGACCATTTAAATGTGTTGAACAAATTTATACGGTTTTTTGCAATACAGCATTGGCCAGGCATGCCCATATGCATCAGCATCTACTGGCTTTGATTAAACACCCATGTCTTTTTACACAACCTATGGCACTAGAAATCCTAGAGATAGCGGGCTTATTAAACGATGATAAAGCTGAAGAGTATTGTATAGTATTAGAATCTAACGTGACTGCTTGGCCTCCTGCTTTAGCTCGTGCATTGGTGAGGCTGCATGGGAGTCCGTTATTAATTGGTGATTTAGCCTCAGTTTATCGGCATATTATTGTAACGCAAAATCGTCCCTTAGAAGCTTATGAAAATCTAATGCTATTCCACGATGCTGGATTCTTAGGTGGTCCATTAGCAGGTGCTTTTAGAGACTTGTTTACCAATAATTATCCTATTTCAGAGGCCCTCTTAACCCTTAAATCAGAGGCCCTCTTAACCCTTAAAAATGCAGGCTTATTAAAAAATGCCGCTGACGTTCTCCTCCTGCTGGGATATGAAGATCCTGCAACAATGGCCAATGTTTGGTGTCTTGCTGATAAACTTCAGTTATTAAAAGATAACGACTCAACAAGCCTTCTAAAAAAATTAGTAGAATACCCTGAGCGAAGTAGTTTAATGCAAACGACTGAAGGCCTTCAAACGCTGTTAGATACGCATCTATTACCAGATGCAGTGATAGCTGATTATTTTGAGCAAATCATGCTGCATCCCTCACGAATAAAATTGAGTCAGGTATTTACATATGAACAGCTACTATTTCGTGATGAAGAAGCGTCCGCTAATTTTAAAACGATAGTGATGCATCAGCAGCCACTAAATCTGGCTTGGCAACTGCTTCGCTTGCAAAAGGCCGGGCTATTAAATGGCGATGAGGCTGATATTTATCGGCAAGCCGTGGCGCATGCAAAGACCAGTGATTTAACAAGCGCATTTTGTTATTTGCAAGAAAAAGGATTATTGGCAGATAAAGATCTGGCAAAGCATTATCGTAAGCTCCTGATAGCCCATGATGATCCTGATGCTCTTGCTCAGGCTTTTGTTAGTTTAAACGAATACAACTTGTCGAAGGGGGACTCAGGGAGGGCTAATATGGCGGCTTTAGCATCGCATCCAAATCCTTGCTCTTTAGTCTATGCTCTTTATCTTGTTGCTCATCACGGATGGTTTCGTGATGACACCGTCAAGGCTTATCGCAATGCCTTGAGTCAGCACCCCGATCCAATAGCTTTTGTTCGATTATTGATTAAAAAATATAACGATCCTATGTTAAACATAAGAGTGGATCAAGCCAGCCTATTAGCCAAAATTACGGAGTTAGCCGATGGCATTGAGCATTTGCAGGGAAAACGTGCTCAATGTTTTACCATTGGAAAGGATGAAAAAGCTTATTTCCTGAAAATGATTAAATCATGGGGAGAAAAAAAATTCATATCTGACCCCTTGCTTACGCCTGTCATAAAACGTTTTCTTTTGCAACTCACGGAAGCCGCCTGTGCTGAAAAACGTAATGCTTGCTCATTGTTTAAACCACATAGCCTGCAATCCTTTGAAGTTTTGTTAAAGCAAAGCCAGATTTATCCAACAGAATTAAGTTTATTCTCCACAGAGGGATTTCAGGCACTAAGAAAATGTACCGCCAACACTCGAAAAGATAACTCAGAAATACCTTATACTCAAATGGATGCGTTGTTTCAACAATGCCTTGAAGCGCATAGCTGGGCTTTGGATGAAGATCAAGAACCGAATTTGGCAAATTCTAGTCCTAGGTAGGGGCGATTAGAGTGTAAATTAAGAGAACGTCCAGGGCAACCGCATCTAAATTTGAACTGTAATTAGTCAGGTGGCGCAATCTGCTCCCTTCTCCCTTGAGGGCATAGGCGTCAAGCTAAGGCCAAGAATCTTCATA
>JBIODT010000021.1:0-20476 GCA_044445305.1 Legionellales bacterium
TCCGAGTGAATGCATCACTCAATGTAAGAGACCGAATATATGACTGCAACTTAACTTAACTTTGCTAAAAAATATTAACATTTTCCTTGCAAACCGGTAGGGTCCATATATGCTTCGTAGCCTCGCAATGACGAGCCCTATTGGTTCATTGCGTTTTTCAGTTTTGTGCTGACTTATGGGTAACGATATGGATGCAGCGCAGCGTAATCAAGGTTTTAACAATTTAAATGGCGAGTAGAAACCTTGATTACGCTGCGCTGCATCAAGGCTACGCGTTATGCCGTTAACTCATTACCTTTATTCAAGCCTGATTGTCTGATCGTAAAGACGAATTTCCACATTCATTGAGTCCAATTCATAGCACATGTGTTTTTGTCCTGTACGAAGGTGAAACATATAAATTACGCAATGGGCACTCTATGTGCCCAAATGCCAAAATGCCCGTCATTGCGAGTAATAACGAAGCAATCCAGTGTCGTACTTCGAACCCCTGTGTTGCTTCGTTATCACTCGCAATGACGTGAATTTGATCATTTGAGCACTTAGGAACACTTAATTTTATCGGTGTAATTTATGTGCTCTATATTGAGAGTTACTGTTTTCCCCAAACCTTAATGATAAGGCGACTATTATAAAACAGGCAACAAATGATTTAATATTCCTCTTAGTGTGTTATAATTGCAACGAGATAAGGTGACTTATCGGAGCATCAATATGCAAATTAGTAGCACTTATTATCAATAGGTTAAGGGGTTGCACAAATGAAGCAGTTTATTAAATCAGCAGTGTTGTTTTTAGTTTGTTCTTGTAGCTTTGCCAGTCAAGTTACTTTAAATGGTGAGGTTGAAATAAACTTGATGCCGCATAATCAAGGGCTTAATCAAGCCATGATGGCACAAAGTTTGTCGTTTAAGTTACCCAAGTATGAGTTATCAGCCAATGCGCTGTCCTATTTAAAGCATGAAATGCCGCAGGCTTTAAAACATACTGTAAATGCTGCTGTTGCTAGCCCTGAGTTACCAAGAAAAAAATTATTAGGAATGCAACTGACGCCGGTATTGAATCAGGGTTTACACGGCAGTTGTGTTACTTTTGCGGTGACTGGTGCTATCAATGCTACCTTAGGTGCCGGCGATTATGTCAGTCAATTATGCAATCTTGAATTGGGCAGTTATTTAGCATCGCAGGGTAAAGTAGAGGCAAGTGGTTGGAGCGGCTCTTTTGCGCCTTGGGTCTTACAGCAAATTACTGATTACGGGATCATCTCGCGCAATTATCAGACGTTGCATGGTTGTGCCGACGTTCAGAGTTATCCTTTAAATGAGGAGACCAATGAAGGCAAACCCATGTCGGATACTGATTATTTAGCCCACAGCATTCCAATCACTAACTTAGTCAGCTGGCACTCTTTGTTAAAAGCGGAAGATGCGTTTTCAACTAATGTCAATATGGATCAAATGGTTTCGCAAATTAAACAAGAGTTGGTTAATGGCAACCGTTTAACTGTAGGTATCCTGTTAGATGTTGATACGGGTAATGCTGGAGCCTTAGGCACTAATCACGTAGCTAATGATACCTGGATGCTAACGCCACAAATTATAGCGGATGCGGAGCGTGGTGTTATTGATGCCGGACATGAGCTAATAATAACTGGTTATGATGACGATATAGAAGTGACTGATTCTGCGGGTCATGTGAACAAAGGCGTATTCACCTTGCGTAATTCATGGTCTAAGTTGGCTGGAGATAAAGGTGATTATTATGTTACTTATGATTACGTTAAGTATTTAGCCATGGAAGTTACGGTGCTGCGATTGAAGGCCAAGCCGCAGTAATAGACATATACTGCGCGCGTTTTTAGCGCGCAGTACTTTAGCTTGACTCACGTTTAAGTTAAATTAATAGTTCTCTGTACACGACAATTTTTCATTCAATTGCGGGTGTAACGTTCATACAGGCAAATGCAGACAAAATTTCGTACAATAAACTGCGGAAGATATGTTTTAAAAATTAAACGGTTGCGCGCCAGCACTCATTCTAGCGAAGGTCCTATACCATAAAAGGAAAACGATGTTTACCCGAAGAAAAAAATCCCATATTGTAGAAGGAAATGAAATAAGTACTTTTTTACTACACATTAGCTATGACTCAGTGGTTCTGTTTGATCTTGATAATACAGTTATGGAGTCCCAGATTGAACTCGGCAGCGATCAGTGGTTTACACGACTCAGTGCCCATGCGAATGAAGTCATTCCCGATGACAAATCTCAAGCCTTTAACCACGTGCTCACAGTATACAATTCTATCCAGCCCTATTTGCGCATGAAACCGGTAGAGCCTAATGTAGTGATGATGATTAAAGCACTTATAAATACTGGACTGCCTGTGTATGGCTTAACCGCTCGTGGCCGCAGTCTACAAGAGGTAACCGAGCGGCAACTGCTGAAAATTGGCATTGATTTACGAGATCAAATCATTTTCTGTGACGGTCGCGATAAAGGACTCTGCCTCAAACAGCAATTAGAACACTTATCAGAATACCCACGTCATATCGCTTTTGTTGATGATAAAGCAAAATGCCTGCAAAGCGTCAAAGAAATTCTGCTAGCATTACGCATACCTTTCACGGGTCTTAGATATGGATTTCTAGATGAAAAGGTAAAACAAATTGATTTTGAAAAAGCACACGTTCAATTGGCACAACTAAAAGAACAGCTTCAACCCAGTGTGCGTGCAAGTATCGATGCATTAAAATTAACACCAAAAAAAGAAGCCTCACAAGCCCTTAATAGTGCTGGTTTCTTTATGCAAGCAGCTGCAGTGGATGTAAGCGCTGTTTGTGCTCATAAAGAGGCCTTCTCTGAGGCTGGAAATTCACTACATTAAGACGTTACGCTCTGCGATTGAAACGACACATCAGATTCCCCACCATTTTTTGTGTGGGGGAATCTTTAGCTTGACTCACGTTTTAGTCACTTCTATACCCATCCGTGGAAGGTATACATCAACCTATGGCAAATAATAAAAAGGGTTGGGTAATTTAAAACCTTTTTTGGCATGGCCACCTTTAATATCACTGTACTGATCACCGATACTGGCAATGACGGTATAACCTTGGGCGGTGATGTTTGCACGGGCTTTTGATTTAAAGGGAACAATGGATGGCTGTTGGTAGTCATTAGGTCGTAGATAGAGGCCTGACCAGTGGCTGTACCCTGCTTTGCTTAAATTCTTTTGTGTTGCATCGCGTTCAACCTCCCCTCTGCCGCTGACAAAAAACACCTTGATTCCATGGGCTATGGCATCATTATACAAAGACAACATGGGTTGAATCGCCGGCGCTGTTGCGGCACGGATGTATTGACGAATTTGTTTGCGGTCGCTAGAAAAATCATGGCTCACTAAATTGTTATAGTTAGACAAACTGGTTTCATCAATATCCAATATCAGTGCCAGTTTGTGATGTATTTTATGCTGTTGGTTCGCTAAGGCTTGTTGTAATAGGTAGTGGTGTGCTTTATTGATGGTGTCTTGTAATTCTTGTTGGTAACGTCCTGAGTCATGATAAGTGATGAGCTCCCGTTTTAATAGACCCAGATTTTGCGGCTCAGCATAGACGGAAGTTGAACCAGTAAGGATGATACTGAGGGTGATTAATGTCTGCAAAAATCGTGTTAGGCCCCATCCACAATAAGATTTGGATTTTTGATAAAGTTGCATGAAAAATTCCCCATATAATGCGCAGTATAAACAGAAGTGGCCATTATATAGCGGGGGATGTGATTGTCAAATGAGTGTCTTGCATGCCATTATTGCTTCACGATAACGCGTTTTTTAAGTTACAATCCTTGATTACAATTCGAATGGCGTAGCAAGATGCATTTAAAACAATTAAAATTAGCTGGTTTTAAATCTTTTGTTGATCCGACCCTCGTTCATTTTCCAAGCCAACTGGTTGCTGTTGTTGGGCCAAATGGTTGTGGAAAATCAAATATTATTGATGCAGTGCGTTGGGTCATGGGCGAGAGCTCCGCGAAAAATTTGCGCGGTGAGTCCATGACGGACGTGATATTTAATGGCGCCTCCAATCGTAAGCCCTTAGGGCAGGCATCGGTTGAGTTGCTGTTTGATAACAGCTTAGGCCGCCTGCTTGGCCCCTTTGCCCAGTATGGTGAAATCGCGGTCAAACGGATTTTAACGCGGGATGGTGATTCTTCTTATTATCTGAATGGTGCGCGCTGTCGACGCAGGGATATTACTGATATTTTTCTTGGCACAGGGGCGGGCGCTCGCGGTTATTCCATTATTGGACAGGGTACTATTTCACGATTGATTGAAGCAAAACCAGAAGAGCTGAGGGGCTTTTTGGAAGAAGCGGCTGGTGTATCGAAATATAAAGAACGACGTCGTGAGACGCTACAACGCATAGAACATACCCGGGAGAATTTAACCCGAGTGGCAGACATCAGTAATGAATTAAACAAACAATTACAGCATTTAGAACGCCAAGCAAAAGCGGCTGAGCGTTATACTGTTTTCAAACAACAAGAACAAACCTGTCGTGCTGAAATTCAAGCGCTGAAGTGGCAGGATTTTACCCAACAGCAATTAATCAAACAAAGTGACTTGTCAGCTTTAGCCTTAGGTCACGAGCAACAGCAAGCTGTTTTGACTGGTTTTAATAAAGAAAAAATCATTTTAAATGAACAACTGCAAGACACCAATGAGCAGGCGCAGAACATTCAGGGCTTATTTTATCAATTGGGTACTGAAATAGTCCGTTTGGAAGAAACCATACAACAGCAAGAGCGTGAAAAAACCCGCCTGGAGCAGGAGCGTCAGCTCTTGCAAGAAGATTGGCAGCTTGCTGCAGCGCAAGTTCAGCAAGATGCAGCGGGTTTGCAACAAGGTCAGACCAAGGCACAGCTCTTGGCGGTGCAATTACAAAAAATACAGCTCGAAGCGCAGCAAACAGAAGGCGCATGGCAAGAGGCGCAGCAGCAGCAGTTGCAGTGGGAGGCACGGTGGCAAGAAGTGCAAACCGTGACCAACACCCTGATTAGAGAGCGTCAAATAGCCCAGGTTAAGCTAGAGCATACTGAGCAGAGTCGACAGCAAACCCTGTTAAGATTAGAAAAAATTCATCTGGAACAAGCTGCCATTTCAGTTACTGATTTGCAGCAAGTAAAAACCGATTTAGACAGCAAACAAGTTCACTTACAAGCAACACTAGACTTTGATGAAGAACAGTTGCGACAGGCGAAGGAGCAGGCAAATCAATTGCGCTTACAAGTACAGGCGACGGAGCAGCAATTGCGTCAATTGCAAGATGAGTTCCATCTTATCAACAGTGATTATGCTGCCTTAGTGGCAATGCAAAGGGCGGCGAGACAAGGTACTCAATCAAAGTCTAATAACTTAGTAGCGTGGTCTGATAAGCCAAGACTGATGGATGTGTTAGAAGTTGAACCCAAATGGCAATTGGCTTGTGATCTGGTCTTAGGTGCTGATTTGCATGCCTATGTTTTGGACTCTCTGGATGAGTTGTGGCCTTGCTGGCAGGCTTGTGAGGCGCAAGGTGCAAGCACAGTGACCTTAAGGCACGCGTTCGAGCAACAGCAAAAACACCCCAGCCTGGCTGACCAAATTAAAGGAGCCATTCCGGCAACAGTATCTCATTTAGAGACGATTTATACGGCCGAACATTTAGATGAAGCCAGAAGTTGGCTGCCCAATTTGTTAGATCATGAGTCGGTAGTGACCGCAAATGGTTTTTGGTTGGGCAAGGGGTGGGCGCGCTTTACCCATGGTGTTGAACAAGATGAACTTGGTTTGTTGGCACGACAACAAAAAATTGCTGATATGGCCTTGATTGTTGAGGATGTTCAACAAAAAATGACCTTGGTGCGTGTTCAACGTGATCACTACCATACGCAAGCACAACAGCAGTCGCAGCATATTGAATTATTTCAATTGAATTTTACTGCAAGTAGTGACACAGTAAGAATGAACAGAAGTGCATTAACAAGCAATGAGCAGGCCATTATTCACGCCGAACGGCTGATGGCAAGCATGGTGATGGAGGCTGAGGAGTTGCAGTTTCTGTTGGAGGAGGCTGCAAGCGCGCATTTTGAGATTAGCAGTCAATTGAGCCAGTTAGAGGCGCAGGGCCAAGGTTATGAGCAGCAACAAAGCCAGTTTGTTAGTGAAAAACAGCTGTGGATAACTGACTTAGCGGCTCAACGAAAACAAGTTGAGGAATTGCGTGTTCTTTTGCATCAAACCGAATTAGAATACGATAGAGAGCTAACAAAAATACAACAAGTTCAGGACCGGATAGTTAGAGAAGAAGAGCGGTTGCAATTATTACAGCAACGCTTGGCACATACAGCGCTTCTTTGTACGCAAGCTGCAACACCTGACACTGATCTTAAGAGTCAACTTGCAGAATTAATCATGCAACATATGGAAGTAGAGCTGCAATTGACCGCAAGTCGTGAGCTAGTGGCTCAATTTAGGATGGGTCTGGACGATTTAGAGAAAAAAACGGCAATCAATGTGCTGGAATTAAGGCAGATACAAGAGCTCATTAGTCAGACCCAAATGCAGGAGCAAGCTTTAGCAGTGCGTGCGAGCTCAATCCATGAGTCCTTAGAAGAATTAGGCCTGCAAGCACAAGCCGTACTTGCGCTGCTACCGCATGATTCAACGCAAAGTACGCGTGAGGATGAGTTAATTGCTGTCTCTGAGAAAATAAAACGTTTGGGTGCGATCAATTTAGCTGCCATCGATGAGTTTTCAACAGAGCAACAACGTAAGCTTTATTTGGATGAGCAATACAATGATTTAAGTCAAGCCTTGACTACCCTGGAAATGGCTATTGACAAAATGGATAAGGAAACCCAATTGCGACTTGAGAATACTTTTAACGAGGTGAATACGTCATTTCAAGCCCTGTTCCCACGTCTTTTTGGTGGCGGGCGCGCACAGCTTGAATTGACCTCAGACAATTTGTTAGAAGCAGGTATAGTCGTTATGGCGCAACCACCAGGAAAACGGAACAGCACCATTCATTTGCTGTCTGGAGGTGAGAAGGCCATGACCGCGGTGGCTTTGGTGTTTGCCATTTTCCAGTTAAATCCGTCACCCTTTTGTATGTTGGATGAAGTAGATGCACCTTTAGATGATGTTAATGTGGGTCGTTTTTGTGCTTTGGTAAAAGAGATGTCACAATTCGTACAGTTCCTATTTATCACACATAATAAAGTGACTATGGAATTAGCAGATCATTTGATTGGGGTAACGATGCGAGAGCCTGGAGTGTCGCGCTTGGTTACTGTTGATGTGAAACAAGCTTTGACTATGGAGTGAATCATGCAGACAAATTGGAGCTTAATTATTAATGTTCTGTTGCTTGTTGGCGTTTTGGTAGCAATCGGGCGCTTGATGACAGCTAGAAAACAAAGCTTAGAATCCAAGCAATACCAACCTTCTTTAGGTCAAGCTGAGACGAGTCTTTACGCAAAGCCTTCTTATGATGACGCCGTTATTGCAGTGCGTAAGTTAAATCCAGAGTCTGGTTTGACAACGAACCTGGACGTGGAGCCAGAGTTGCAGCTGCCTAAAAAAACAACATCCACTAAAGTGCCGCCGCAGATTATGCCGCAAGTTGCAGAAGAAACAGAGCAAGAGACTCATTTAGCCCCAGAGAACGATTTCATAATAGGGCCACGCCAGTTGAAACCTGTTTTCGGCGCCCCGCCCACTAATGGCCGTAGCGCGTCAGAGGCTCGTAGTTCATTGGTATCTGCTGCAACAACGAAAACGGCTACTCTAGGCACAGAGAAAATCACTAGAGAGTCTTCTACGCTGATGATTTTTTTAGTAGCCAAAAGAAACAGGCAGTTTGCAGGATACGAGTTATTACAAACCATTCTTACTGCAGGTTTGCGGTTTGGCGAGGGAAGTTTGTTTTACCGGCATCAGTCGCCTAATGGCCAGGGACCCATTTTATGTGGTTTGGCTGCAGCCACACCAGCAGGAACTTTTGATTTGCAGAATATAGGCGCTTTCAGCATACGTGGTTTGTGCTTATTTATGTATGCCTCAAAAAACCCGGTCATTGATGCAGAACGCTTTTCCATCATGCTAGAGACTGCCGAACAATTAAGTGAAGGCTTGAATGCCACTCTTTTGGATGAGCAACGCAATCCACTCACCGCGGAACGAATTAAACGTTATTATAGAATGCTGAATGTTGATTCACCAGAGCTTGAATGCGCGATCGCTTGAGGAGCCATAGTCGCTGGCGTGAAATACCATTTGAGCGGGTAAGCAGGCGTTAATAAACATCATGAGCTAACAGCGTAGCGCGTAGCCTTGATGCAGCGCAGCGTAATCAAGGTGTTAACCATTTAACTGGGGCATGAAAACTTTGATTACGCTGCGCCTCAGCAAACCAGCACAAAACTGAAGGGTTCGTCATTGCGAGGCTACGAAGCACTTATTCAGAACTAGCCATCAAACGATGGCCAGTGTCTTTTTGTCTGTGATGTTGTCCAAATCCCAATAAAACCACGATTAACTTGAACTGGCAGTGTAAGTGTTAGTACACTAGAGCTTTAGACCTAGTTTGAATTATTATGAACCTCAATATACTTGCATCGCTGCTCGCACATGAACCTCTAATCCATGCTGACCATGTCGGTCATGCTGAAATTCCTGACTTTTGTATAGACACACGGGTGCTGACTCCTGGTGCTGTTTATGTTGCGATGGTCGGTGAGCACTTTGATGGCCATGATTTTGTTAAAGAAGCAGAGGCCAAGGGGGCTGTAGCCGTTGTGGTTAGCCGAGAAACTGCCGGGGTGCGCATCCCGCAGTTGGTTGTGCCCGATACGATACAGGCTTTAGCTGCAATTGCCACCGCGCATCGACTAACCATCGCGTGCCCCGTGATTGCTTTGACTGGAAGCAATGGTAAAACCACGGTAAAAGAAATGACAGCAGCCATTTTACCAGCACCATCGCATGCCACCAAAGGCAATTTAAACAACCATCTTGGCGCGCCATTAAGCGTTTTGGCCTTAAAAAAGCAACACCGGTATGCCGTTTTTGAGCTGGGTGCCAATCATGCCGGAGAAATTGCCCATACTGTGGCAATAGTCCGACCTGATGTCACTTTAATTAACAACATTGCTCCGGCACACATAGCAGGCTTTGGTTCCATTGACGGTGTCGCTCGCGCTAAAGGCGAGCTTCATCAAGGCTTGTCTGCTTCTGGAATCGCAGTGATCAATGATGACGACGCCTATGCTCATTTTTGGGATGAATTATTGGCCGACAAGAAAATCTTGCGCTTTTCTGCCAGTCATCCCAGTGATGTTTGTGCGCAAAATGTGCGCATGGATGCTCAAGGTTGTGGTCATTTTACTTTAATAGCTGCTGGTGCTAGCGTAGAGGTAGATCTGCAGGTTCCAGGTGCGCACAATGTGCAAAATGCGTTGGCTGCCGCGGCATGTTGTTCTGCGCTAGGTGTAGCGCTTACGGACATCCAACACGGATTGAATCACTTTCGTGGGGTTAGTGGCCGGATGACGGTTCTGCCTGGAAAAAATCATGCTACGGTGATTGATGATACTTATAATGCCAATTTACGCTCGGTATTGACTGCCTTGGCTGTGTTGGCACAGCGTCCTGGGAAAAAAATATTTGTTTTTGGTGATATGGGCGAGCTGGGCGCTTGGACAGCGCAACACCATCAGGAAGTAGGGACAGCCGCGCGCCAATTAGGTATTGACATGCTGCTGAGCTGCGGCTCGCACAGTGCCTTGGCTGCTCAGGCATTTGGTCTTGGTGGCAGGCATTTTTTAACTAAGGCAGAGTTAGTGCCCCATGTGTTGGAAGAGTTGGCGCCTAATACCACTGTTTTGGTAAAAGGCTCTCGTTCAAGTGCTATGGAAGACATTGTACACAAATTACTATTAGAAGAGGAACCATCATGCTTTACTGGTTAACGCAGTTATTTCAAGGACAATATCATGCGTTAAGAGTTTTTCAATACCTTACGTTCAGGTCTATTTTAGCGTCATTAACCGCACTGATGGTTGGCTTGTTCTGTGGTCCGTTGATGATTCGTTGGTTGCATGGATTACAAATTGGCCAGGTCGTTAGAAGTGATGGGCCTCAATCGCATTTGGCTAAAGCCGGGACGCCCACTATGGGGGGGGTGTTGACCTTATTGGCGGTTACTGTGAGTTGCTTGCTGTGGTGTGATTTACAACAATCCAGTTTGTGGGTAGTGCTCTTGGTTACTTTGGCCAATGGTTTGGTGGGCTGGGTTGATGATTACCGTAAACTGGTGTTAAAAAACAGTAAGGGTCTGCCAGGGCGGTGGAAGTTTTTTTGGCAATCCGTTATTGCGATTGTTGCCGTTGTTTTTTTATACATGACGGCCAGCCTGCCAGTGCACACACAGTTAACGGTACCTTTTTTTAAATCCATAACCATAGAATTAGGTGTGTTATTCCCTATTTTTGCCTATTTTGTGATAGTAGGGTCTAGTAATGCCGTCAATTTGACTGATGGGCTGGATGGTTTGGCCATCGTGCCCATAGTGATGGTAGCGGGAGCCTTGGGGGTTTTTGCCTATGCGTCCAGTAATGCGGTTTATGCACATTATTTAGCAATTCCTTACGTACCAAATACCGGAGAGTTAACCATTTTTTGTTCTTCTATGGTAGGTGCAGGGCTTGGTTTTCTTTGGTACAACAGTTACCCCGCACAAATATTTATGGGGGATGTGGGCTCTTTGGCTCTTGGTGCCGCCTTAGGCATTGTTGCTGTCATAGTACGTCAAGAGTTGGTCTTACTCATCATGGGTGGTTTGTTTGTTATTGAAACCGTTTCTGTTATTTTGCAGGTGGTCTACTTTAAATGTACTCATGGTAAGCGCTTGTTTCGTATGGCTCCTTTGCACCACCATTTTGAATTAAAGGGATGGCCAGAGCCTAAAGTCATTGTTCGATTTTGGATTCTTACTGTGGTCTTTGTGTTGTGCGGCTTGGCCACTCTAAAACTTCGCTAGGGAGCGTTTATGAAGCAGGCTTTATATTTGGTTGCAGGCCTCGGTAAGACAGGGCTTTCTATTGCACGTTACCTGCACCGAAAAAAAGTGTCGTTTGTTGTGTTTGACACGCGCAATGAAGCGCCTGGCTTGGCTGAGTTTAGAACGGAATTTCCTCATGTAACGGTTTATCTGCAAGAGTTTCCAGAGGCGTTAATCAGCAACTTATCGGATATTATTACCAGTCCAGGCTTACCTCTCGACAGCTTGTTTTTAAAAAAGGCGTTGCAATCAGGTGTTGCTGTTTATGGTGATATAGAGTGCCTGGCTCGCGAAATCAGTGCTCCAGTTATCGCCATTACTGGAACTAATGGCAAGTCAACAGTGACTACCTTAGTCGGTGAGATGGCTCAAGCTGCTGGATTTAGGGTGGCAGTTGCGGGAAATATTGGTACGCCAGTGCTTGATTTATTGGACGATGGCAATCAGTATGATCTGTGGGTTTTAGAATTATCAAGTTTTCAGCTGGATCTGACTGCAAGCTTGACGTCTGCCGTTGCCACGGTGCTGAATGTTACTCCTGATCATTTGGACCGACATCATACTTTAGAGGCTTATGTTCAAGCCAAACAACGAATATACAGTCATGCTCAAGCCGCAGTATTTAATCGAGAAGACCGTGCTACTGTTCCAACAGCAGCCTACGCTGCCAACCTTGCTTGTATTTCTTTTGGTCAAAACACCCCTGAGCCAGGGCACTGGGGTTTAATCAAGCAAGACGGTAAAATGTATCTGGCTAAAGGCCATGATGGCCTTTTTCCTATAGATAATTTATTAATTAAGGGCGTACATAATTGGCTTAATGCACTTGCTGCCTGTGCTTTAGCTGACGCTGCGGGCATCCCTCGCCAGTCTATTATAAAAGTACTGCGCTCGTTTTCTGGTTTACCTCATCGCTGTCAATGGGTTCGATCCTTGGCCGGTGTTGAATGGATAAATGATTCAAAAGGGACCAATGTTGGTGCAACCATCTCTGCTATTAATGGAATCGGAGGCACCATGCAAGGAAAGATAGTTCTTATTGCCGGAGGACAAGGGAAGGGTGCTGATTTTAATGAGCTGCGTCAACCCCTTGCTGATTTTGTACGTTCTATGGTACTGATAGGAGAGGATGCTGATAAAATAGAACTTGCCCTGACCGGTGTCGTGCCAATAGTCCGAGCAGCGTCATTGGACCATGCTGTTGTTTTAGCTCAGGCGCAGGCGCAACCTGGCGATGTGGTTTTATTATCACCTGCTTGTGCGAGTCTCGATATGTTTCGTGATTTTAATCACCGAGGCGAACGATTTACTGCCCTAGTGAATGGATTATAAAGTAATGCAGCCAAGACATTTAAACCAAAGAGGTAAACCCATCAGCAGACCTATCTCACTTTATGACAAGTGGTTAATAGGTGTGGTCTTGGGTTTGTTGATTATTGGTCTGATGATGGTGGCTTCGAGCTCAGTGATGATTTCAGAAAAATACTTTCATCAGCCGTTTCATTTCTTGATAAAGCAAGCTTGTTATCTGGTGGTTGGTTTAATGGTGGCATTTGTAGTCATTCGCACCGACAGCGGCCTCTGGCAGCGGATCAGTATGCCCTTGTTGGTTCTGTGTTTGTTTCTATTGCTCATAGTATTAATTCCTGGGATCGGTCGCTCTATCAATGGCAGCCGACGTTGGTTGTCTGTAGGCCCCATAGGGATACAAGTATCAGAATTAGCAAAATTGATCTTTATTTTTTATCTTTCAGGCTATTTGGTGCGTCAAAAAAAAGCAGTGAGTGACAGTGTTTTTGGCTTTATTAAACCGATGGTGATTTTGGCGGCTGTTTCCTTTCTGTTGTTGTTAGAGCCTGATTTTGGCGCAACAGTAGTCATCTCCGGCACGGTGATGGCCATGCTTTTTTTAGCAGGTGTAAAATTACGTTATTATATAGGCTTAATGGCTGCGGTCATTAGTGCACTGATCTGTTTGGCCTTCTCTTCTCCATACAGGGTGGCACGTTTAACCGCATTTCTAGATCCCTGGGCTGATCAATACAACAGCGGCTATCAATTAACACAATCGTTAATTGCTTTTGGACGTGGTGGGTGGTTTGGTGCCGGCTTAGGTGAAAGCATACAAAAAATGTTGTATTTACCCGAAGCACATACGGATTTTTTATTTGCCGTGCTGGCTGAGGAAACGGGTTTAGTCGGTATTTTAGTAATATTGACATTGTATAGTATACTTGTAGTTCGAGGTCTAACCATTGGATACACGGCCCATGGTCAAGATAGGTTGTTTGCATCGTATACGGCTTATGGTCTAACGTTTTGGTTGGGCTTGCAAGCAGCTATTAACATGGGTGTTAATGCTGGTTTGTTACCGACAAAAGGCTTAACGCTGCCATTGTTGAGTTATGGTGGTGCAAGTATGGTAATTAATTGTGTGGTCATTGCCTTGTTATTGCGCATAGATCATGAAAATCGTTGGCAGTCTCTAGGCTTAACCTAATACTGGCAACCTAAGGAGGCGTTGTGACTAACCCAGGACATTTTGTGTCCCCAAGGATGGGGCGAGTAGAACAAATTCATTTTGTTGGTATTGGTGGCGTTGGCATGTGTGGGATTGCCGAAGTACTACACAACCAAGGTTATAGAATCACCGGTTCTGATGTGGGTGAAAATAGTGCTGTGCAACGGTTACAGTCCTTAGGCATACAGGTTTATATTGGCCATCGTCTTGAAAACATTAGCGGCGCTGACGTTGTGGTTCGCTCGTCAGCAATTGATATCGATAATGTTGAAATTGCAGCTGCGCGTGAATTAATGATACCCGTGATCCCAAGGGCCGCCATGCTGGCTGAGTTAATGCGCTTTAGACACGGCATTGCCATAACAGGAACCCACGGTAAAACAACCACTACCAGTTTGGTCAGTAGTTTGCTTGCTGAAGGGGGCTTGGATCCCAGTTTTGTTATTGGCGGCAAGTTAAACAGTTGCGGGGTTAATGCCCAGCTTGGAAAATCCGCCTATCTAGTGGTTGAGGCTGATGAAAGTGACGCATCCTTCTTATTTTTGAAACCCATGATGGCAGTGGTCACTAATATTGATGCCGACCATATGGATACTTATGGGGGTGATTTCGATAAATTAAGGCGCACTTTTGTTGAGTTCCTGCATCATTTACCCTTTTATGGCCTGGCTGTAGTCTGTATTGAAAATGAAGAGGTATGTAGAATTCTGCCCGCCATTCAACGACCCATGCAGACTTATGGCTTCAAAGAAGAAGCCCATTATCGGGCTGTTGATTGGACTCAAAAAGGGCTGTTAAGTGAATTTACTGTAATCAGACCAGCACCTTATTCACAATTACAAATTCAATTTCAATATCCCGGTCGTCATAATGTGTTGAATGCCCTGGCGGCTATTGCCATTGCAACGGCATTAGGCGTTGATGATGACTCCATAGTCCGTGGCTTGAAGAAATTTCAGGGTGTGGGACGCCGCTTCCAAATGCTGGGAGAGAAACAGTTTGAACACGGTTCGGCCATTGTTGTCGATGATTATGGCCATCACCCACAAGAAATTTTATCAACTATTGATGCTTTTAGGAAAGTTTGGCCGGATAAACGCTTGGTGCATGTGTTCCAGCCTCATCGCTACTCCAGAACAGAATCCTTGTATGAGCAATTTGTTGACGTATTAAGCCTTTCTGATGAACTGTTGTTATTTGATATTTATGCTGCCGGCGAAGCGGTTATTGCAGGCGTTAGCAGTGAGGCCTTGGCACAAGACATCCGAGGCAGGGACAGACGAGTGACCATGGTGAATGAACAGTCCTTGAAATCCAGGCTCGATGAATTTGTTCAAGATGGCGATGTTATTCTGATGCAAGGTGCTGGGAATATAGGCCAAATGGCAACTAACTTAATGAATACAGTATGTGAGTAAACATGAAGACAGCAGAAGATGATGGTGTGGAAACAGTACGTCAAGGAACCATGCTTTATAATGAATCTTTAGCAAAGTACACCACTTGGCGTGTAGGGGGTCCTGCAGCCAAACTGTATAAGCCGGCTCATGTTGCTGATTTGAGTTTGTATTTGAGTAAGATGCCGGCCACAGAGTCTGTATTATGGCTGGGACTGGGTTCTAATTCGTTAATTCGTGATTCTGGATTTGCAGGTACGGTCATTCTGACGCAAGGTTGCTTAAAAGAAATGCTTTTGCTCCCGCCGCATCAGATAAAGGTTGACGCCGGTGTTTCTTGTGCTAGTATGGCTCGTTTTTGCGCACGGAACGGTTTGGTTGGTGGTGAATTTTGGGCCGGAATTCCTGGTACCATGGGTGGTGCCTTGCGTATGAATGCTGGCTGTCACGGCGGTGAAACTTGGCAGTCGGTGGTTGAAGTGCAAACCATGACCCGTACTGGTGAGATACGGGTGCGTCAACCAGAAGAATTTACAGTGGCTTATCGGCATGTTTCAGGTCCGCCTGACGAGTGGTTTGTCTCTGCTACTTTTCAATTGCTTCCTGGAGACAAAGAGGCTTCTTTGCAAGTGATTAAGGACTTGCTGGCCCATAGAGCCAGTACACAACCTACCAGTGAATATAATTGTGGGTCTGTGTTTAGAAATCCTCCGGGACATTTTGCCGCCAAGCTTATTGAATCTTGTGGATTAAAGGGTTTTAGTTTGGGTGGTGCCATGGTTTCACAAAAACACGCTAATTTTATTATTAATCATGAAGGTCGTGCAACGGCTGCTGATATTGAGGCATTGATAGACTTGGTGCAAAACACAGTTCGTGAACAAACATCCGTTGAGTTGGTGCGCGAAGTACATTTTATTGGAGATTTCTCATGTTGAAACCAGCATCCTTATTAAAACCAATTAACCTGGTATTACTCTATGGTGGGAAATCGGGAGAGCATGAGGTTTCATTAGTCTCTGCCGCATCGGTCTTGACACATTTAAATCCAGAAAAATACAACATTATCCCGGTAGCAATGGATAAGGACGGACTCTTGCATGTGCATCAGTACCGTGATTTATTGATCTATAAAGACAAACTGCCCGTTACCAGCAAACATTCAAAACCCTTAGACAGCTTAATAATCAATGGCGCTTTAGCCCTCGATGCAGAAGTTGTTTTTCCAGTAGTACATGGCCCTTTATATGAAGATGGTTGTTTGCAGGGACTGTTGGAGTTGTCTGCTGTTGCGTATGTGGGTTGCGATGTGCTGTCTTCTGCCATTGCTATGGATAAGGATATGGCAAGAAGAATCGCTTGTATTGATGGTTTGAAATCAGCACGATATAAAGTATTGTCCTGGCATAAAAACACCCATGAACGACATGAGTTTTGCAGGAATGTAGCTAATGAGTTGGGTTGGCCTTTGTTTGTTAAACCTTGTTCATTGGGCTCTAGTGTCGGCATCCATAAAGCCAAAAACTTTGAAGAATTGACCGCTGCAGTTGATGATGCCCTACGATATGACGAAGAAATATTAGTAGAAGAATTTATCCAGGGTCTGGAGATAGAATTATCGGTATTAGAAAATAGTTTGCCAACGGCAAAACCACGAGTAAGCATTGCTGGTGAAATTAAAGTAAACCATCCCGATGGCTTTTATTCCTATACCGCTAAATATTTAGAGGGTGAGCAAACGGATCTGATTATTCCAGCACCTTTAAGTGCAGCAGTTAGCGAAAAATTACAGCAGGTTGCAGCGGATATTTTTACAAGATTAAAATGTAAAGGACTTGCACGAATAGATTTTTTTGTGAATAATCAGAATGATGAGATTTATTTTAATGAAATAAATACATTGCCAGGCTTTACTTCCATAAGCATGTACCCAAAATTATGGCAGGCATCTGGTTTGTCTTACCCTGATTTGTTGGATGAATTGATTCAAATCGCACTGATTCATCAGCAATGCCGTCAACAATTAGTTACTAATTATTTGTGAGTGAATCTATTAAAAGTAGAACTGCTGAGGTAAGCCGCCCTAATCGTGCGGGGCTCTTGTTGCTGTTAATTGGTTGCGCCGTGCTTTTGGCTGGGCGTTTGTTGTACTTGTACCTGGCGAATGTAGAGCATTTCCCTATTAGCACCATCAAGGTTGCTGCCAGTTACCAGCATGTGACTCATAATGAATTGGAAGCGGTACTTGCCAAACACTTGAACAGCAGTTTTTTCTTTTTATCGGTTACTAAATTACAAGATGAATTAAATGCAATGAATTGGATTGATACCGCTGTTGTTAAGCGGGTTTGGCCCGATACCTTGCGCATTAAGCTGGTTGAGAAACAACCCGTTGCAATATGGGATAATGCCTTAATGACCAAAGATGGTGCCTTATTTAATCAAGGCGCCGTGTCTTCGGACATTGACATACCCAGATTAACTGGACCTCAAGACCAACAATTGGTGGTTTTACAAATTCATGATAAATTGAATAAGATATTATCAGCATACGGTCTGAATGCCACTGGATTGAGTTTAAGTGACAATCAATCCTGGATGCTCATATTGGGTAGTGGTATTAAAATATATTTAGGAAAGAAAGAGCTAGAAGCGCGGTTGCTGCGTTTTTGTAAAGCATATCCTGCGGTGTTTGCTGAAAAAGTAGATCAGTTAGCCAGTGTGGATTTGCGATATCCACGCGGCATGGCTGTGCAGTGGAAACAACAAACGGGACGATAATGGCTAAGAAAATAGAAAAAAATAGTATCACCAGTTTAGATATTGGGACTTCAAAAATTGTTGCTTTAATTGGCGAAGTTACAGCCGATGGTGCAATTGAAATCATTGGCATTGGTCATCATCCATCCCGTGGTTTGAAACGTGGCGTTGTCGTTGATATAGAGGCCACTGTGAACTCCATACAACGTGCTGTGCAAGAAGCTGAATTAATGGCTGGTTGTGAGGTCAGAACGGTGTATGCCGGTATTGCTGGCAGCCACATTCGCAGCTTAAATTCTCATGGCATTGTTGCCATTCGTGATAAGGAAGTGTCACCCGCAGACATTGAACGGGTCATTGATGCAGCCAAAGCGGTAGCCATACCTGCTGATCAAAAAATTCTGCATATTTTGCCGCAGGAATTTATTATTGATCACCAGGGAAGTATTCGTGAACCAGTCGGAATGGCGGGCGTTAGACTTGAATCCCGCGTGCATATAGTCACAGGCGCTGTGAGTGCTGCTCAGAATATAGTGAAGTGTGTGCGTCGTTGTGGTCTGGAGGTAAACGATATCATTCTGGATCAATTGGCATCGAGCCATGCAGTTTTAACCGATGATGAAAAAGATCTGGGTGTATGCTTAATTGACATCGGTGGCGGTACTACAGGTATTGCCATTTTTTGTGAAGGAGCCATTCAACATACAGCGGTGATTCCAATTGCTGGCGATCAAGTAACCAACGATATAGCGATGGCCTTACGTACGCCCACTAAAGCCGCTGAGTCCATTAAGCTAAGCCATGCTTGTGTGATGCCTGAGTTGGCAGATCCCAGTCAAATGATAGAAGTTGCCAGTGTACATGAGCGCTTGGGGAAAAAAATATCCGCTAAGACCCTCTCTGAGGTAGTTGCAGCACGCTACGATGAACTGTTTGCTTTAATCCGTAACGAATTACGTCGCAGTGGCTTTGAAGACAGGATTGCTGCGGGCATTGTTCTTACAGGGGGTGCTGCCAACGTTGCAGGAGCACTTGAACTGGCAGAACTTAGTTTTGAGATGCCGGTGCGAATAGGATATGCTCATTCTGTGTCTGGTTTGGCAGAGGTTACTGAGCAACCTTCTTTTGCGACCAGTGTTGGTTTGTTGCTTCATGGATTTCAACAGCAATATCAGGGAGGATATAATGTGCCAGCAATTAATGCCAATTCCAAAGGTATGTGGTCACGGGTGAAAGAATGGCTTCAGGGTAATTTTTAAATATTGCTTACTTGGTGGGGCGCACAGTATAATATCTTTATGATCCTTAGTAGGAGTCACATTTATGTTTGAGTTCATGGAAAACCAGCTGGATAATAATGCAGTCATTAAAGTAGTTGGTGTTGGCGGTGGCGGCGGCAATGCCGTTGAACACATGGTTGCGGAAAATATAGACGGCGTTGAGTTTATTTGCGCCAATACTGACGCGCAAGCACTGAAAGGTTCACATGCAAAAATACACATTCAATTGGGTGGCGAGCTGACCAAAGGCTTAGGAGCTGGTGCCAACCCACAAATAGGACGCGAATCAGCGGAAGAGGACAAAGATCAAATTAGGGCCATCCTTAGTGGTGCTGATATGGTCTTTATTACTGCTGGAATGGGTGGTGGTACAGGTACTGGTGCTGCGCCTGTTTTTGCTGAAGTTGCAAAAGAACTGGGGATTTTGACCGTAGCGGTAGTCACTAAACCCTTCGCATTCGAGGGCAAACAGCGTACATTGGCGGCTGAAGAAGGCATCCGTCGCTTGGCGGAACATGTTGATTCGCTAATAACGATACCTAACAACAAATTATTAAGTGTTTTAGGTAAAAACATCAGTTTATTGAATGCGTTTAAAGCTGCAAACAATGTGTTATTGGGTGCCGTAAAAGGGATATCTGATTTAATCACACGTCCAGGTTTAATCAACGTCGATTTTGCTGACGTGCGTACAGTGATGTCGGAAATGGGTATGGCGATGATGGGCACTGGCACTGCAGTTGGTGAGCAGCGGGCACGTCGGGCTGCTGAGGCCGCGATTGCTTCTCCATTATTAGAGGATGTGAATTTCTCCGGCGCACGTGGGATATTGGTTAATATCACTGCAGGTATGGACATGTCCATCGGTGAGTTTGAAGAAGTTGGCGATGTTGTTAAGGAATTTATTTCGGATGATGCAACCGTCGTAGTTGGAACTGTAATTGATCCTAATATGACTGAAGAAATGCGTGTTACGGTAATTGTGACTGGACTTGGTGATATGAAACAGCGCCAACAACCACAACAATCTAGCCACAGACAGCGCTTGAATGAATCAACAAGAAATGATGGTGTCATTGACTATAATAATTTTGATAGACCTGCTGTAACGCGTCGGCAAAATCAGGCTTTTGATGTAAAATCAGTAAGCCAAGCTCATGACAATATGCCCGATGTTGATTACTTAGACATACCTGCTTTTTTACGGCGTGAGGAAGAGGCGTAATTTAGGATAATGTCTGCATCAGGATCGCGCAAGAATAGGAAGTTATACTGTGCGTGCTCACCACAATCGGCGGTTTTTAGGTGGATAGCGTAGCCTTGATGCAGCGCAGCGTAATCAAGGTTTCCATGTAAATGGTTAAAACCTTGATTACGCTGCGCTGCATCAAGGCTACGCTATCCACCTAAA